>CALIIL010000178.1 GCA_938017685.1 uncultured Chitinophagaceae bacterium | reverse complement strand
CCTCTGAAATTAAACCGACTAATTGCGCATAGGTTACATCTAGTGCAATGCCTTTTGCTACTGCCTCACCATGTCGTAATTCATAATTAGTCATGTATTCCATTTTGTGGGCTGCCCAATGTCCGAAATCTAATGGTCTTGACGAACCAGATTCAAATGGATCGCCACCTTGCGCTATATGATGCATATGCATTTCCGCACACTTATAAATGACATATTGCATGGGTTCCATTTCTCTGTTTTTTAAAGCTGTTGCATTATCTGCTATATATTTAAAAAAGCTTTTATCCTTAATTAAAGCAACTTTGATAGCTTCAGATATTCCGGAAATCCAATCGCGCTGCTCTAGAGTTTCTAGAAAATCGCTATCGTTAATAATCGCGAAAGGCGGAGCGAACGTTCCTAAAAAATTTTTCTTTTTGAAAGCGTTTACACTATTTTTCACCCCTACTGCAGAATCGTTCTGAGATAAAACCGTAGTAGGTATTCTTATCAACTTAACGCCTCTATGCGCAATTGCAGCAGCATAACCGACCATATCGATTACTGCACCACCACCAATAGCAACTACAAATGAATGACGACAAATTTTGTTTTCATTGACTCCTTTCAAAATAGAATCAATAGCTGCATCGCTATTTTTAACTTGCTCGCCACCTGACAATACCAAAGTATTGGTATACTTTATAGTTTGCTGATTTTTTTTACAATAGGCCTCAATCTGATTTATTAACTCAGGATGATGGTTTTTAACGCCGTCATCTAATACAAAAAGTAGTTTAACAGGTTCAAAACCTTTGTAATCCGCAATTAATTTTGCAAACAAAGTATTTTCTAAAGCAAATAGTCCAGAAGTAAAGTACAATTGATAATCATATTGTACTTGAAAAGACTGTTTTATAGGTTGTAATTGCATATGTATTTTATGTTACTGCAAATAATTTAGACAAAAGTATAGATACCGGTAGTAGCAACAAAACGGCTAATGCAAAGTACCAGTCAGTAAAACCTGCTACCCAGCAAGCGTTCATAACAACAAGTGACAATACACCACCCATTACCGCCTTCTTTATATTCTTAGGTGAATTTTCTTTATAAGCTTTTAATAAAGGCTTAAAAATTAAATAACTAAACAAGACTAAGAACGGAATTATAGTTAAAATTTGAGATGTTTTCTGCATTACCATTAACGCGATTGAAGTTATAACTATTGCGTATAAAATACCAGCCCAAACAATGTGTTTTTTATTATCACCATGTACTTCGCCCCTACTTATTAATGTAATGGCAAAAATATAAACTACAGGCACTAACGCTATATACCAATCAGAAAGCAACCCCAAAACAGACATTCCCATTAAAAGATTTAATCCACGGCAAACACCCATGTTCAAAGGTCCGGCGAAACCGAATTGCTTGAAATACCCATCATACGTTAAAATAGCAATAGTCAAGACTACGGATATTATCCCTGCAAGCATATTACACTTGAATGCCAAGGTAACGCCTATCAACATTAAAATGGTTCCAAAATAAATAGCCTCACGCTTAGGCACCAGTCCGCTTGGTATTGCTCTTTCCGGTCTTTCAATCGCATCTAAATCTGTATCGAATACATCATTAAAAACTACTCCGCCTGCATATAAAGCTACTGATGAGAATACTAATAAAAGTACATCACCGCTTTGTTCTGATAGAAATTTTAGTGTCTCTATATTTCTCAGGTACAATGCAATAGCAATACCCGCCAAAATATCTGCTGCTGCAGTTGGCAAATTTGCGGGTCTTGCCAAACGGGCAAAACCCATTAACTTCTCTTTCATCTTAGGTGATTTGGTCTTCGTCTATTCTTGGCTTCTGACCTCTTAAAACACTATTATCATTAAATAGTTGCGATTGATTAATGCTATCTGGCTGCAACCAATGCGCTTCTTTCATTTTACCATTTTTACCAAAAGCATCTAAAGCATTTTGATAACAGGTCTTTCTAACATCTTCCATAGAAATACCTCTTTTCAACATTAATGAAGCAGTTTTCGGCACAGCCAATGGATCACTAACACCCCAGTCTGCGGAGCTATCTACTATAATATTAGAACTACCAAATTTTTTAACTACCTCTACCATACGTTCATTACCCATTTTTGTTTTTGGGTAAATAGTAAATGCAGCTATAAATCCGCGGTCAAGAACCTCTTTAACCGTTTCTTCATTATTATGGTCAATAATTACATTGGCAGGATCTAAACCGTGCTCCAAACAAACCTCCATACTTTTAATGGTACCGGCTTTTTTATCGCGATGTGGTGTATGTACCTGTACAGTCATATCCAATTCCTTCGCCATATCTAATTGCATTCTAAAAAACTTGTCTTCCGCAGGTGTTTGGTCATCATAACCAATTTCACCAATGGCAACAACATTTTCTTTATGTAAGTATAATGGCAATAATTCAATAACCTGTTCTGCCAAAGCCTCATTATTAGCCTCTTTAGAGTTTAAGCCAATTGTGCAATAATGCTTAATACCAAATTGGCTAGCTCTAAAAGGCTCCCAACCAACAAGACTGCTAAAGTAATCTTGAAAAGAACCTACTTGCGTTCTAGGTTGACCCAGCCAAAATGAAGGTTCTATTATCGCTACAACTCCCGCGGCTGCCATTGCTTCATAATCATCTGTTGTTCTTGACGTCATGTGAACATGAGGGTCAATAATCATCATTTTGTCTTCCATTCTATTGTTGTTTAACCGTATTCCACGTTATCTGTCCGTCTGCTATTTTATGTTTTAGCTCTGGCTTACTATTCAAAAGTGCCAATGCTTTATCATTTTCTGAATGATAACAACAAAGGGCTCCTGAATTATTTTCTAATACATCATCACTATTGAGAAGTGTCTTCATATCATTCAAGAGTTCCTCATTCAAAAAATTAGAAACTGGTCTCCAAAACAATGGGTCTATTTTTCTACCTGCAGCCCACCTTTCATGTGCATAGTCAGAAATTATTCTCGTCAAATCCGCATTTGCCCTTTCATCAACAGATTCTATTTGGGATAGATCCCGTTCCATAAATGCCGCTTTCAAAAACATCTGATTCCATTGTTGGTCATTAAAATATTTTGCGGGATATGGATTATTCAATGAAATCGCATCAAAAATTATAGCTATGTTGGTTCTTAAAGCTTCTACTGCCGTTTGCTTGTATGCTTCGGGGTTTGGTAATAAAATCAAGTATTTTAGAAAAGTTTCCAACTCACTTGTATCAGCCACCTGTATAATATTTGCCACCTTAGGTGTATAATATTTCTCATCATGCCCTAGAACTTCTGACAACAAATAGATACGTGCTACTTGTAGCATATTTGCTTTATGTGTACTTAAATAACTCCTACTTTTAGAATCTATTTGCTTAAATGAAATTGGTTTTACAGCATCAAATTTCACATTTAAAAGGCTATAGGTCATGAACAAATCTTTTGCAGAATTATCACTAGCCAGCTTCTCAATTTTACCATCTAACCAACTAACACTATCTGGTGTTCCAAATTGTACTAAAATATTTTGAATATCTTTTTGATTGTGCATTTTATAAATGAGATTGATGGTATCTCAAAAATAATTATTATTCAGCAGTAAGTTGTCTAGGTTCTTGATTATAATTGGCTCCGTCTCGAAATCTTTTCTAATTTTGAAAAAAAGTAAACTATGCTAGGCTTAAAATTACCAACTGATCCAAGATGGGTAAATATTGTAGAGAAAAATATTGATGAAATACTAACCGATCACGCCTATTGCGAGCAAAAAGCTGCTAGTACTGCTATATCTCTAATTGTTTCTTTCCCTGAATATACTGAGCTTGTTGAAGAAATGGTTGCTTTATCTAGAGAAGAAATGGGCCATTTTAAAATGGTGCATGACCTCATATTAAAACGTGGCAACACTTTAGGCAGAGATCGTAAAGATGATTATGTAATTCAGCTGATTAAATTCTTTCCAAAAGGAGGAAGCAGAACCACACAATTGGTTCATAGATTATTATACGCAGGGCTAATTGAAGCGCGCAGTTGCGAGCGATTTAGGTTATTATCAGAAGAGTTAGAAGATAAAAAATTAGCCGAATTCTATCATAAATTAATGATAAGCGAAGCCGGTCATTACACTATGTTCTTGAAATTTGCTCGTAAATATGGTGAATTAGAAGAGGTGAATAAAAAATGGAACAGCCTTTTGGAATATGAAGCTCAAATCATGAAAGATTTAGGAACCAAAGAATCTATTCACGGATAAAACTCACCTCATTTAGTTTCCGAATTATACAAATCCTTTATAATACCATCTGAAAGTCCGATTTTAGGAACATGAATTTTCTTAGCACCACTCCATTTAGCAGCTGAGAGAAAAATTTTGGTTGCCGGTATGATAACGTCTGCCCTATCTGGATTTAACCCTAATTCTGATATTCGATCATCATAACTTAGACTATCTAAAAAATGATATTGAGCATTCAACCAGATATAAGATAAAGGCTCGCCTTCTTTTCTTCCTGAAAGCTTATGCAATTTATTGATATTACCACCTGAGCCTATTATAGATAATTTAGGCTTATCTTTTAGAATCAATTTTATCCATTCTTCCAGTTTATTCCAAGTCTCTGGCTTTACCATATTATTCAAAAGCCTGACCGTACCTAACTTAAAAGACTTGGATACTTGAATTTTACCCTGAGAAAACAAGGTGAATTCTGTACTACCGCCACCAACATCAATATATAAATAAGATTGATCGTTAGTAATTAGATTCTTTAAATCTGTTGAGGCTATTATGGCAGCTTCTTGCTTACCATCAATCAGGTCTATTTGTATTCCAGACTCTTGAGATATTTTTTGTATTATCTCATTTCCATTATTCGCTTCTCTCATTGCAGATGTAGCACATGCTCTATACTTTTCAACTCCCGCTACTTCCATTAAAAGCTTAAAGGCTTTCATTGTCTTTATCAACCTTGCTTCATTTACTTCAGATATTTCACCTACCGTAAATGAATCTTCTCCTAATCTTACAGGAACCCTAACCAAAGCGCTTTTTCTAAATTGAGTTCTTTTACCCTTATCCTCTATTACGTTATGCGTAAGTAACCTAATCGCATTAGAGCCTATATCAATTGCTGCAAATTTTCTTACTTTCAAAAGACCTCTTTTTTAAGATTCTTGTTTATTCGCATAATACTCATACGTAGCAAATTGTGACCTGATTCTGGGTAATGTTGTCTTTCTGTACGCATTATCTTGAGCTGCATTGAATACACGTGCTTTCATATTATCTTTCCAACAGATATCAAATGTATCCATCAATTCTTTTTTAATATCCTCATCATAAATTGGG
>CALIIL010000177.1 GCA_938017685.1 uncultured Chitinophagaceae bacterium | reverse complement strand
AAATGGAACGGGCGTAACTTCTACATGTAAGTCAATTCGATCTAACAATGGACCCGAAATTTTATTCAAATATTTTTGCACCGTACCCGGCGGGCAAGTACATTCTTTTTCTGGGTGATTAAAATAACCACAAGGGCAAGGGTTCATACTAGCCACTAACATAAAACTAGCCGGAAAATCTATACTGACCTTAGCACGAGATATAGTCACACGACGTTCTTCCATCGGTTGTCGCATAACCTCCAAGACCGTTCTCTTAAACTCTGGCAACTCATCTAAAAATAAAACACCATGATGCGCTAGCGATATTTCTCCTGGCTGAGGAAAGCCTCCGCCACCAACGAGAGCCACATCTGAAATGGTATGATGAGGCGATCGAAAAGGACGTTTAGAAATTAATGTTGAATTTTCAGGCAGCTTACCAGCAACAGAATGAATTTTTGTAGTCTCTAATGCTTCTAATAAACTGAGTGGAGGTAAGATGCTTGGCAGTCGTTTGGCCAACATTGTTTTACCAGCTCCTGGTGGTCCTATTAATATTAAATTGTGTCCTCCCGCTGCAGCTATTTCCATGGCACGTTTAATATTCGCTTGACCTTTAACATCAGAGAAGTCTTGTTCAAAATCATATTGCGCGTGAAAAAATTCATCACGTGTATCTATATCAACTGGTTTTAATTGACCATTGCCGTTTAAGAATTCAATCACATCATTAATATGTTCTATTCCAAAAACATCTATTTTATTAACCATGCCAGCTTCTCGGGCATTTTGCTTTGGAACAAATAGTCCTTTAAATCCTTCCTTACGCGCTTGTATTGCAATGGGCAATGCACCTTTTATTGGTAATACACTTCCGTCCAAAGCCAACTCTCCCATAAACTGAAACTCCTCTAAGTCTTTTTTTTCTACTTGATTTGTTGCAGAGAGCACACCTAAGGCAATAGGTAAGTCAAATGCAGTACCCGTTTTTCGAATATCTGCCGGAGATAAATTAACCACCGTTTTAATTCGAGGCATTTTATAACCATTATTCTTTAATGCACTTTCTATTCTATGCTGGCTTTCTTTAACCGCACTATCTGGCAAGCCCACAATATGAAAATGGGCACCTTCTAAAACATCAACTTCAATAGTAATGGTTATGGCCTCTACTCCATAAACCGAACTTGCATATAACTTTGAGAGCATTTGGTAAATATAAATCAATTCGAGTAATCAATTGATTTAAGCCTATTATAGCCAGTCTAATTAACCCAATTCTTTTTCTCCTGCTCTACGTGATGCACTATAGTTTTTACTGCAAACGTTTCTTCTAAAAACTTAGCTGTTTGATCCGCACTATATACTGAGCGATGTTGACCACCTGTGCAACCAAAACTAATAATGAGATTTTCAAAACCGCGTTCCAAATAATCCTCTACTGTGATACTAATTGTTTTCTGCACTAAATCAAGAAATTCATGTATACGTGTTTTTTCAACCAAGTATTCTTTTACAGGTGCATCACGCCCTGTTTGTTTTTTGTACTCTTCAATTCTTCCTGGGTTTAAAATCCCACGACAATCAAATACAAAACCGCCACCATTGCCACTATCATCAGCCGGTATCCCATGCTTGTAACTAAAACTATTAACACGCACTACTAATTTTTTATCTTCCATTGTTCTATAAATTTTGTTGTTGTTATTTCTTCTAATATTTTTTGCAAAGTTGGATAAGCACTTAAGGAATTTTGCGCCAACCATTCTTTTATATTTTCTAAACCTAAAGGAATACTACTGATAAAATGTTCCTTTCCTTCAACCAATCCTCTAAGTCCATAAGCGCCTAAAACCTGCAATAAGCGTGTAAGAGTTAACTTATGATAATCACTCTCCCAGCCTTCTACATCCATCTGTAACATATCTTCTGATGTTAATTGGTGGCTTACATTCTGTAAATAGGCTTGTACCAATTCAGCTTTCCATGCCGCTGGAATTTTGGCCTTTGCTTGCCATAGCAGGCTAACTACATCGTATAATGGGTGTCCCTTTAAACCTCCTTGAAAATCTATAAACGTATGCTTATCACCTTGTAGCATAATGTTACGACCTTGACAATCGCGATACATAAAAAAGCGCTGTTCTTTTGAACCAATATCTTTAGACCAACGATCAAATTCTTCGTTTAACTTTTGTTCGTCAAAAGAAATATTGGCCTTGGATAAAAAGTTATTTTTAAAATAATTTAAATCAAATAAAACTTGTTCAATGCCAAATGAATTACAAGCTTCAAATAATGAATTAAAAGATTGCTTTCTTGCACAAGCTTGAATATCAAATAAATCAAAAAGCACTTGTTTATAAATCGCTTTTATCTCTTCCGTATGACCATCAGCTTGTACTTTTTCTAAAAGTGAAACTGATCCACCATCTGTTTGAAAGTAAAGACTATTTTCAGTATTCACAGATAATATTTCTGGCACAGAAATGCCTGCATTACTAAAGTACTGGCTTAAAGCTATAAAACGTTTATTCTCCTCGATATTATTACTGTAGGTGGCAATGATATGCTCTCTTTCATTAGACAAGCGATAATATATTCGATCAGAACCAGCTTGTGGCAATGTTACTATTTCTTTGGCGTTAAAGGCAGCAATATGTTCCTGCGCGTATTTTAATACTACTTGTTCTTGCATTCCTTATAATCCGTAAAAACTTACCAAATATACCATCATAGTTATAGCAATGGTTCCCATAGCCAACTCACGTCTATGTACATTTTCGAATACATCATTTGCACTATGATGCATATCAAAATAACGATGCGAATCGGGCATTAAACCCATGACCGGTGTTTCAAAATCTCGCTTCAATGGATTAACATCCGCTCCACCATGCTCTTGCGAAAAATTATAAATATTGTATGGATAAAAAAGCTGTGACCAAGATTGTACTTTCTTCTTTTTCTCGGGACTCATTATTAATCCAAAACCATAAGGAGTAGCACCACCTGCATCACTTTCAATGGCGAGAATATGATTTTCATTTTTCAACTTTGTTTGTCTTGCATATTCCTTTGCTCCGCGCAATCCATTTTCTTCATTCATCCAAAGCACGGCTCTAATTGTGCGCTTTGGCTTAATATTTAATTGCTTAAACGTTCGTAACACATCAATAGCCTCGACCACTCCAGCTCCATCATCATGTGCGCCTTCGCCAATATCCCAACTATCTAAGTGCCCGCCAAATGCGATAATTTCTTTAGGATATTCTGTGCCTTTAATTTCTCCAATCACATTATAAGACTTTACATCAGGCAGCATTTGACATGTCGTTCTAATATATGCTTTGACTGATTCTTGACGACCAATTTCCTTTTCTAATAGATCGGCCGTTTTATTCCCAATAGCGATGGCTGCAATTTTTTGATACTTAGCATCATAACTCATGCTACCTGTATGCGGTTTATCATCATCGGCACTTGATACTGAACGCACAATGGCAGCAACGGCTCCTTTTTTAGCCGCCTTACTTGGCGCCGCCCAGCGATAGTATACGCATGGACCATAACTGCTAAATGTGTTGACATTTGTTTGATCAAAACGATGATTAAAAAATACTATTTTACCCTTAACCTCCGCATCAGACAGACGTTCTAACTCATCCATATTATTAACCATCAGCAATTCGGCTTCTACTCCATTATTACCTGTACCTACGGCATTCCCTAAACTTGAAACAAGCATCGGTATTTTACGTCCATTTATAATATAAGATGCTTCCTCTTCTCCTCTTACCCAATGAGGCACCATAACTTCTTCAAGATACACACGGTCACAACCAGCTTCTTCTAATGTTTTTTTAGCCCAATACACGGCCTTTTCTGCTTGTGCGGATCCTGAAATTCGATTCCCAATTTGCTTACATAAATATCTAAGGTCCTCATAGCAATGAGCATTGGTCAATACATGATTTGATATTCTTTTTATAGTTGCGCTATCCTTTATAGGATTCTGCCCATGAACATTTGCAGCAATAAAAACAAGAAAGAAAAATACAATTACCTTTTTCATATATTCTAATAATAAGAAGGTAAAAGTACTTTATAAAAAATAGAAAGCCAGCTGCTTCCCAGTTCTAAAAGCGCCAACCTAATGTAAGGGCCGGATTAAGCATAGTATGCGTAACTTCCGCCGAAGGAATATCTACTGTGCGTTCTAGTTGGTGGGTAAAGTCTGTCGTCTTCATTTGACTAAGCGCTAAACCAAAATCGGCAAAGAAAGCTTTATTTCTATATCCTGCTCCTAAACTATAACGCGTTAATCCACCATTACTATTATTCTCATAAGGATTACCTACTGAAGCAAAACCAGCTCTTAGCGCAATATTTTTTACAATGACCTCACCGCCTACTCGAATATTCACAGCTGATTTATAAGTGTTTTCAATTAACTGATTAACTAATATTTCTGCATTGGCAAAGTTTCCTTGATAGTCAAACTGCATTCCGTCATAGTCTACATATTCTATATCAGCACTAATATTTCCTTTTTTATTGAATAGATATGTACCGCTTAAAATAGCACGCATTGGAGATCGATAAGTATACTCAAAAGTTAATGGGTCATTTCTCAAATCAAAATCTTCAATAGGATTTGAACCCAGGAGAGTATCCGTATTAGAAATCATATATACTGAACTAACATCTCTTAAATCAAATGATGTAGGCGTATGAAAAGCAAGTCCAAATCTAAAATTATTAGAAACGCGATAAATCGCACCCAATTTTAAATTTACTCCTGTTCCTTGAGTTGATAGAAATTGGGTTAAATCAAATGATTCAAAATCATTAAACTCATCTCCACTCCGATCTACTTCTGAAAGAGTTGTGGTCTGTGTATAATCTATTCTTGGCAGTCCGATCGTTGCACCTACCATTAATTTTTCCATATAGTTACCACCCATTGAAATATAAAACTCATTCATGGCACCTACTTGACTTACTTGTTTTGTGCGTTGTAAGCCTCCAGCAAATGGTACATAAGATTGAACTTTAGTTGCATTATTAGTAATCGTATCCAGCAAATAGGTTTCATAAGCCGCACGTGCGCCATCACTAGCGTTTTCTATTTGACTAAAACCTCCAAGCCCATTAATCTCCTGAGCAAATGTTTCGATTATAGAACTTTGATTATCTGTTCCAGTATAATTAAAATCAGCATTATAATTAGCTAATCTGTTTTGACCAAATGCGAAATTGAACGTTTTCCATTTGGCCCTTTGATACGCTTTGCCTGTTTTTGCATTAGCTAGCACTAATCCAAAGTGATTTAAATTAAACTTTGAATCGCCTTCTGTTGTACTATTATTTTTAAAGTCTGCATTGGTATTTTCAAATGAAACATTAGGCGTTAGTGAAAATTCGCTCGAACGAAATAACCCTATACCTGCAGGATTTACGCCCACACCTCCCAAGTCAGCACCTAAAGATCCAGTTGCTCCGCCAGTTGCCAAGCCTCTTGCCGTTCCGTATTGCTGTGTCATACCATAACGTATGGCATCTAATTCATCCTGCGCTTGCAGGTTCATACTCAGGCATAAACATATTATACCTCCTATTAGTTTAATTTTCATAGTTCTATAAAATGAGTTTTATTCAGAAAAAAAGCCATCAAGCTATTAATACTTGATGGCTATATTATTGGATTTAAATTATCTTCTTCCACCTCGGCTTCCACCACTGCGGCTTGGAGAAGAACTTCTACTGCTTCTGCTTGGCGAAGAGTATGAGCGACTTGAACTACGACTTGGCGTAGAATAAGAGCGTGATCTGCTACTACTTGAGCGTGTAGACCGTGTTCTATTAGAATTAGTAGCTCTTGATCTTGTTGTTGTACGACTTGGCGTTGTACTTCTTGTAGAACGTTGTCTAGTACTGCTCTGCCTTGTACGATTTGGCGCCGTGCTTCTTGTAGTTCGTTGTCTAGTATTTGAATTCGTACTGCTCTGTCTTGTACGTTGCGTGCGACTAGGTGCAGTTGTTCTTGAATTGCTTCTATTCGTGTTATTACGCGGTGTAGCTCTTTGCGTATTTGAGCGGCTCCTATTATTCTGATACGATCTACCACTATTTCTATTTGAAGAGTTAATTGTTCGACTACGTGGTGTTCTTGTATTAGAAGGTGATGTTGTTGTACTGCGACCTGTATTGCGCGCACCGTTTCTATCAGTAGCTCTATTTGTAGTCGTATTACTTCTATTAATAGAACGACTACCTCTTGTAGCATTTGTGCTACGTCCTACAGCTCCACGGCCGCCAGCAGTAGCATTATTCCCTCTTGTAGTTGTTGCGTTACGTACAGGTGCTCTTCCACTTCTTGATGTAGCACTACCTCTGTTATAACGAGTACGACCAGTAGTGTTAAGTGCATTATTATTTATACCAAATCTTCTTCCATTATTATTCACGGATGCATTTCTAGTATAAGCAGTGCGCCCTCTATTGTTTCTAGAATTTACAGAGTTTCTTGGACCAAAACGACCATTATTTCTAAAACCATTATTGTTGAAACCGTTATTATTAAATCGTCCATTGCTAAAGCCATCTCTGAAGCCTTGGTTATAAGCCCAGTTATTACCTCTCCAACCATTATTCCAACCCCACTGATTCCAACCACAGCCATTGTTCCAGCCCCAGCCGCGATTGCCCCAGCCGCCATTCCACTGACCGCCCCAACCAAAGTTATTGAAGCCCATACCGCCACCATTCCAGCACCAGTTGTTCCAGCCCCAGCCTACATTCCAGCGACTACGCCCCCAGCCTGCATTCCAGCCCATACCGTTGTTCCAGCCAAAACCTGGACTACCAAAGCCTATGAAAGCTGCTGGTCGTCCCCAGCCTCCGCCCCACCAGAATGGATCCCAGTAGAAACTATTATAGTATCCAAAGTTGAAACCTGGTTGGTTAAAACGACGGATGCGCGAGGTATAAAAATAGTCGTCATCATCATAATCAATAGCACCATCGTCAAAATAGTCTCTATTGTTATTGTTATCAAAGTTGTCATTTGAACCTCTACGAGCATTATTATCGTAATTGTTGTTGTTAGTATTGTTATTAATAGATGGTGTATAATATACATCATCATAGCTCTGAGCTTGAAGAGACCAAGAAGAACCAAGTAATACTAGGAAGAGTAAAGTGATAAAATTTTTCATAATACGCGTGTTTGAGTTTGAAAACCTTTCGAAATTACGCATTGTCCACGTTTTTGGCGCGGAAGAAGTTGTTAAATCCTCTTTGACATACGAAAATGTATTTTCGCTTAAAAGCTGATTTTCCTTCATGTTATGGCAATTTTTCGAGTTCATTTTGTAAATAATTTAGTGAATACAGTAATATGACTACTTAATTAGGCAAAAGTTTAATTTATCCTCTAAAAAATATTTACTTTGATAAAATAAGCACAAAACGCATGAGCAAAGGAATAAAGTCAAGAGAAGAAGATTATAGCCAGTGGTATAATGATATTATATATAAAGCCGACTTGGCGGATCAAAGTGCCGTTCGTGGTTGTATGATTATTAAGCCTTATGGTTTTGCTATTTGGGAGAAAATGAAAGGAGCTTTGGACCAAATGTTCAAGGATACTGGGCATGTCAATGCTTACTTTCCATTATTCATACCTAAGAGTTTCTTAAGTAAAGAAGCAGCTCACGTAGAGGGTTTTGCTAAGGAATGTGCCGTTGTAACGCATTATCGCTTAAAAAATGACCCCAATGGCTCTGGTGTAATTGTAGACCCTACCGCCAAATTGGAGGAGGAACTTATTGTACGACCAACGAGTGAAACCATTATATGGAACTCTTACAAAAAATGGATACAATCCTATCGTGACTTACCCTTATTAATAAACCAATGGGCCAATGTGGTACGTTGGGAGCTTCGTACCCGACCATTTCTTAGAACCACCGAGTTCTTATGGCAGGAAGGGCATACAGCTCACGCAACCAAAGAAGAGGCCGAAGAAGAAACAGTAAAAATGCTCAATGTTTATGCCACATTTGCTGAAGAATGGATGGCTATGCCAGTTATAAAAGGAGTAAAAACTGAAAGCGAACGATTTGCTGGCGCATTGGACACCTATTGTATTGAAGCATTAATGCAAGATGGCAAAGCGCTGCAGGCAGGAACATCACATTTCTTAGGTCAAAATTTTGCCAAAGCTTTCGATGTTAAGTTTGTCAATAAAGAAAATAAAGAAGAGCATGTATGGGCTACCTCATGGGGTGTAAGCACTCGCTTAGTTGGTGCATTAATTATGGCACATAGCGATGATAAAGGACTGGTGCTCCCACCAAAATTAGCGCCATACCCTATTGTAATTGTACCAATACATAAAACTGAAGAAGGCAAGGAGAAAGTATTGAAGTTGGCCAGTGATATTAAAACAGTCATGAAAAACCGCGGCATTGATGTAAAAGTTGACGATGCGGATAATGTGCGCCCGGGCTTCAAATTTGCAGAGTATGAATTAAAAGGTGTACCTATTAGAATTACGATTGGTGAGCGAGACTTAGCCAACGATTTGGTAGAGGTAGCTCGGAGAGACACTGGCGAAAAAGCAAGTATAAGCACCGAAGGATTAAGCGAACACTTAAGCTCTTTGTTAGATGATATTCAAGCAAATATTTATAAAAAAGCGGCTGACTTTCGTAGTAAAAAAATTACTGAAGTCAATGATTGGGACGAATTTGTAAAAACATTGGAGGAGAAAGGAGGCTTTATCAGCGCGCATTGGGATGGAACGGCCGAAACAGAAACCAAAATAAAAGAAATGACCAAAGCAACGATTCGTTGTATTCCATTGGATAATAAGCAAGAAGATGGTCCATGTATATTATCAGGAAAACCGAGTAAAAAGCGTGTATTATTTGCCAAAGCGTATTAAATTTAAACCATGGAAAATCAAAACATACTTTCCGAACAAAAAAAAATAGCAATTGCTGATTGTGCTAAGTGGGCCCGCATCTTGGGTATTGCAACCATTGCATCTATTATAATTAGTCTAGCATCTAGTCTAATTCAAATGTCTAGCAGTGGAATTGGAATAGCAACAGTACTTGCGTCAACATTACTAGGTGGTAGTATTTCAATAGCTTCGGCTGTGCTACTAATCTATTTTTATAAACATGCTACTGACGGTATAGCAAGTGGAAGCAGTTTCAGTATGGAGCGCTCACTTTATAACTTCAAATGGTATTTTGCATTATTAGGCATCTTATTTATTATCGGTATATGTTTTGCATGTATTGGAGGTCTTGTTGCCGGACTTGCTAGCGCTTAAGAATAAAAATTAAACATAATTATGGACGAACAAAAAAGTATTTTTCAATCAGAATTAAGTGCCGAAAGCAATAATCATATACTGTCTGCTAGTAAATGGGCTAAATTTTTAGGAATAGCATTTTTAATCTTTTCGGGCTTCTTTTTAATTATGGCTTTGGTTTTAGCCTTTAGCTGGGAGCAAATTGCTGATGGACTAGAAATGGCTATGGCCTCTAATCCAGCACTGTCGACCTTTGAGAATTTACCTCAAATAGCTATTATCATAGTTGTACTTATTGCTATCGGATTTTTTATTTTTTTAGGCCTACTATTATTAAAAATAGGTAAGAATGGAGCTGATTACTATTCAAGTCATGACGAAGGTGCATTTATAAGTATGTTTCAATCAGCTAAGACCTATTTTTTAATATATGCTATCTTCACCATTATCAGTATTGCCTCTAGCTTCTTCGGTCTAATTGGTGGTTTATTTTAATTGGAGGAGTACTTTATAAATTGCCCCATAAAATCTCAGTACGGCATAGACTGCCCAGGTTGTGGTATGCAACGCAGTATACTAGAATTATTAAATGGACGACTTATTGAAAGTATTAAACTATACCCAGCCACTATTCCTATCTTTATATTTTTAATTTTAGCTACGGTATATATATTTTATCGTTTTAATAAAGGAGAAGTAATACTTCGAAATTATATCTATTTTCTTATTGTAATTATCGGCACAAACTATTTATATAAAGTGCTTAAATTCCTATTTTGACAGTTACTTAATTTCATTTAACACAAACTTAAAAGACTTTTAACGCTAGCATCTAAGATTAATTGACCAGGTCAAAATAGCTTTGAATTTTAAATTAATTCAAGATGAAAAAAATAGTAGCAGCCTGTTTATTAATTAGTGCAACTTTTTATAGCACCGCCATTATTGCACAAAGTTTTGATGAGGAAACAATTATCATAGATGATAAAAATGCTGAAAACAAAACCGTTATTGAAATAGAAAAAAATGGAGATGTTTTAATAGATGGCAAAAAAGTAGCCTCACGCGATAAGCAAGGCAACAAAATAAAAATCATTAAAAAGAAAACATTCATTAGCACAGACATGAATGATGTGCCTTTTGATGTACCTATGAATGCACAAGCCAACAAAGCATTACTTGGTGTAAAAACGAAAGAAGCTAAAAAAGGTGGCGCAGAAGTTATAGAAGTAATACCCAACTCAGCAGCTGAGAAAGCACTTATAAAAGTAGGTGATGTTATTACCATGATCGATGATGCACCTGTTGATAATCCAGAAGAACTATCTAAAAAAATTGGTGAGTACCAAGCAGGCGATGATATAAAACTCAAGATAGTCAATGGTAAAGAAAGCTATACTGCTCGAACTAAGCTCGGCAAGAATGACCAAGCTAGTGCTCGCATATTTGGCAATGATAATATGCCAGAATTTTTCAAAGGTTTGAATATTGAAAAAATGTTTCCTCCTGAAATGTTAGGCACAACAACAACTTCCTCCAAGCCAAAGTTCGGCATGACTGTTGAAGAGGATAACAAAAACGGACTTAAGGTAATATCAGTGCAACCAAACAGCTCAGCGGCAAAAGCAGGTTTAAAAGAAGGTGACGTTATACTTGAAGTTGAAAACAATGTCACAAATAACCCGCAACAGTTTATGCAGCAAGCAACAAATAATATGCAACAAAAAAAGATCAATATCTTAATAAAGAGAGGGGATTATGAGAAGAACTTATCTATGGAAATTCCTAAGGTAAGACGTCGTGCCGAGTTATAAATTCGGAACGATAATCTGTTCATAGTTACGAAAATGCCGTCCTGAGGGATGGCATTTTTGTTTTATAAATCTAATGCTCCTCGTATATAATTTTATCCACTCGACCATTCGTCAAGGTTAAGAAACCTGCATTCTCATTTTCTTCCATTATTTTCCAATTAGGCGATAATGGCCCTGCAAATTCAATGGTTGCTTGAAAGGTATACTTTTTTAATCGTGTAATTAATATGCTCGCTTTACCCGTTTTATCCTCGTAAGCTTTATAATTATTAGGAAGCTGTGTAGGCAAAAAACCATCTGGCATAAAAGCAATCTTACAATAAGGCTGGTCTGTCCCAACTAAAGTGCTATCTGAAACCACACGCGCAGGTAGGTCTTCAATTTTAGACAGGTTACCAATTTGCAACCAAAACACTTCTGATCCTTTTGTTTTAAAAAACATATCCAGTACATCACCTGCTTTGGTTTTAATAGGCTTGGATATTTGCGTCGCTATAAACTGCATCCCATTAATATTTACCTTGAGTATTCCTTCAGGTAATTTATCTAATCGATTATCCGACATACGCATTCCTGTATACTTAGGCTGCGTGCTTATTCCTTTTATTACTACACCTGTTTTAGGTGTAAAGTTTTTGCACTTTAAGCCAATACTTACACGCTCTGGCGACTTAGCCTCCTTCACTGAGGTAGCGGTTGTTGCCGACATTAAGTTTTTTACATCAAACTCAGCACCACTTGTAAGATAGTATTTCTTTCCACTTTCAATTGAGCCTTTTAATAATTGGCCACTTACCGAATAGTCGTTGGTATTACCAATCTGGGTGGCATAATCTACCTGCAGTTCAAAAGAATATTGGGCTTGTAAAGAAAAAGAGAGACATGTTAATGCAAGAATAAATAAGAATTTCATCGAGGCTAAGTTACGCATTATGTTAGTTAACTAATTGTAGTCACTCAACTACAATTGCTTGACATACCAATAATCCATTTGTGGTGTCTCGCCTAATGGAAATGGATTTTCAATTTTACTATCTACAAATCCATGCTTCTTATAAAACGCCTTGGCCCGCTCATTGTGCTCCCATACACTCAGGTATACTTGTTCGTATCTTTTTTCTTTTAAAAAATCTATACAATAATTTAAGAGGGGTGCAGCCAATCCTTTGCCATGAAATTCATTTAAAAAATAGATACGCATCAATTCTGCAGACTTTTTATCATTGAAATGGTCTACAGCCGGTCTTCCAAGATTAATTCGCGTATAGCCGGCAGCTACACTATTTTCAAAAAGAACAAAAAAGTAGTCCTGCTCATCCTTTAATTCACTTTCTACTTGCTGCTCGTTGTAATACTCCTGCAATATGCCCTCTAAATCTTTTTCCGTACAAGTGCCTCTAAATGCCTGGTCAAAGGTTTTTGCACCAAGTGAGGAAATCAATCTAACGTCATCTAAAGTGGCTCTTCTTATCTGCATTTGGCTAAATTATATTATTTCTAGCCCAAGAAATTAATTGCGAGATTAAATTTTCTAAATAAAGTCTTTGCTAACTTTGATAAATGTCTTTATCCAAAATAAGAATGGGCGGCGTGCCAGAACATTTTAATATGCCTGTACACTTAGCTATTGAAAGTGGCGAGTTTAAAAAACGTGGCTTAGATGTTGAGTGGACAGACTTCAGAGGAGGAACTGGTCAAATGACCAAAGCCTTACGCGATGGCGAAATAGATGTATGCATATTATTGACAGAAGGAATTATTGCTGATATAATTAAAGGTAACCCAAGTAAAATAATAAGTGAATATGTAATTACTCCCTTGACATGGGGCATACATACTTCGGCAAAAAATAACCTTGCACGCCATGCGGATATTTATGATAAAAAATATGCTATTAGTCGTTATGGTTCTGGTTCTCATTTGATGGCTATTGTAGATGCCAATTTGGAAAAGAAAAAAATAGATCACGAGCAATTCAATGTCATTAAAAACTTAGATGGCGCTTTAGATTCTTTAGACAATGAAGAGACCGACGTTTTTTATTGGGAAAAGTATACGACTAAACCTTGGGTAGACAAGGGAGATTTAAAACGTGTAGGAGAATTTATAACACCATGGCCATGCTTTATGATTGCCGCAACCAATAAAGTATTGGAAGAACAACCAGAAAACATAATCCGCTTGTTACGTGTAATACATGACAGTTGCGATAGCTTCATGCAAAGTGACGAAGCCATAAAAATTGTTAGTGACCGCATGGAACAAAAGCTAGAAGATGTTGCCCGCTGGTACCATAGTACCGAGTGGACCATTCATGGTTGGGTGAGTGAGAAAATGTTGAAGAGTGTAACATACTACTTAAAAGCTGCGGATATTGTTGCAGAAGATGCTAGTACGGAAGATTTAGTTTGGGTTAGAAAAAAATAACTTTTCGCTAAGCTCAGAATGATATTCATGTAGTTCGGATGGGGTTCTCGAAACCAAAAAATGTATTATGAAATTTACCTGCCTTACAGAAATTTATCTCGCAAGAGAGCAAGTTGTTGCCCTTTGGAAAGACACGAACAATCTTAAACATTGGCAAAATGGTTTTAACCGATACGAACATATTGCTGGTAATAAACTTACCGTAGGTTCAAAAGGTATTATGCACTATAATCTTAAGGGTAAACCTATGGAGTTAGAAGAAACCATTATTGAAATAAACCTGCCCGAACTTATGGAAGGCGAGTATGTACATGAACATATGACCAATAGAATGCGTAATACCTTTGTTGCCATCGACGACAACACAACTATTTGGAAAGCAGAAATCCACTACACACAATTCAACGGATTTAAAATGAAAATGCTAGGACTGTTAGGTAAAAAAATATTTAAAGCCCAAACACAAAAATGGTTAGATAACTTCAAAGCATTTGCAGAAAAGAAAGCAAATAAAAACTAAGCAGAATAAAAAGTGGCTCTCAAAGCATTATCATTTTGCTCATTTTCTAATGCTGATTGAATAAATTCATGTAATTTATTTTCACTTAAAGCTGTTTTAAAAGCTTCGTTATTCTCTAAGGTTTTAATTTCTTCGGCCGTTGGCTTTGTTTCCATATTCCCCAATCGCCCTAAATTATTACCGCTTAAGACATTACTATTTCGAATTCCATCAGGTAATGCATCTACTCCAATACCTTTAGTTTGTAATGGTTTAGGTATCTCAAACATAGCCTCTGGTGTAGCGTGGCAGTACCAGCTGCCTCCCATACGCGCTACTAAATCCATTTTTATGCTATCAATTTTACCGTTCTCATCCAAGTACTTTTCATTGATATGCATTTTTACAACTTTACAAATCACTAAGTTCCCTGCTCCACCGCCATCGCCAGTTTCAATAATCTGTTGCACTATACACTCTAATTGCACAGGTGCTTCTTTTACTCTTGGCGCCTTTACTATATCACTTGCTAATTCTGTAAATCCTGCTTTTAAAAATTCATTGACGCCCTTATCATAAGTCGTGCTGCTTAGCGACATTTGCTCAACCATCGGAAAATTTACGATATTAATTACGCACTCTTCTGTCTCTTTTACATTATCAAAAGTGTGCTTTGTTGTATTTGTTCGTCCATTACGTGCAGGAGAAAAAATAACAATCGGTGGATTGGCACCAAATACATTAAAGAAACTAAATGGGCTCAAATTTACGTTTCCATTTTTATCTACTGTACTGGCAAATGCTATTGGACGAGGCGCAATAGCACTCATTAAATGGCCATGTAATTCCGGTACAGATATATCTTGAGGATTTATAGATTTGAACATAATGTAAAAGTAATTAATTAAAACCTTTTGTGTTTATAAGCAGCTTGTAAATAAAGATGGAAAGTTTATTTTAGCCATACCATGTTCAAATTATTTAGTCTACTCCTTTGTCTTTCTCTTTTACTACAATTAAATAGTAACGCCCAAGATGCAGACAATGACAATATCTTAAATGCGAAACCTTTTTTTATCAATGGAGAAGCCAAGCGTATCCCTGCATTTACTGAGCCTTCAGAATGGATTAAAGAAGAGCTTTGGGTTGAAACAACTTTTGACTCTGATAACGACGGACAATTAGACAGAATGCATGTGTGGGTTACAAGACCCAATCAGACTGAAAATGGAAAACTTAAGCTCCCCATTGTGTATCATTCCAGTCCATACTTTGGCTTGCGCCTTATGGATATACTAAAAAAGACGCCACAAAAATATTTCTGGGATGTAGAACAGGTATTAGGTCAAAATCCAAAACCGCGTAAGCATCTAGATTTAAAAAGGCGAGAAAAAAGACCTTTTGAATCTCGCACAGAAGACAAACAATGGGTGCCCAGAGGTTACGTAATGGTGTACTCAGCATCACCTGGAACAGAGTTATCAGATGGTGTACCAACCATTGGGGGAGAAAATGAATCTCTAGCTCCCAAAGCGGTAATAGATTGGCTAAATGGTCGCGCCAATGGCTACCGCACAAGAAGAGGCAACAAAAAAGTAAGAGCCTTTTGGTCTTCGGGCAAAGTAGGTATGATAGGCACATCTTATGATGGCACCCTAGCACTTGCTGCGGCAACAACTGGTGTTGAAGGTTTAGCGGCCATTATTCCCATTGCGCCCGTATCATCTTGGTATCAATATTATCGTTCTAATGGCTTGGTTCGATCACCGGGAGCTTATCTTGGCGAGGATGTAGATGTGCTCTACGACATGATACATACTGCGGATAAAGATAAACGTGCCAATAATAATAAACGGGTACGCGACGCTATTCTAATGAAAAAACAGGATCGCACTACCGGTGACTATAACAATTTTTGGGCAGGACGAGATTATCTGAAAAAAGCCAATAATATAAAAGCAGCCATGCTCATTTCGCATGGTTTTAATGATTGGAATGTTATGCCAGAACAAAGCTTTAGAATATACAACGCGGCCAAAGAACAAGGCCTATCCTACCAATTGTACTATCACCAAAATGGCCATGGTGGGCCGCCACCTTTCAAATTATTAAACCGCTGGTTTACGAAATACTTGCATGGAATAGATAATCAAATTGAAGAAGACCCTAAGGTATGGATCCTGCGAGAAGATCAAGAAAGCATCTTACCCTATCAAGACTTCCCAGACCCCAAGGCTTCGGGTGTACCATTATTCTTGCAAGCAGGCAATCCTGCACAAGGAACATTAAGCACTGCAGAAACAACAAGCCAAAAGAATGAAACACTGCTCGATGATTATTCTATTTCAGGAAAAGAATTGGCTTTAGATGCCCAATCAAACAACCGACTATTATATGTTACACCTACTCTAAAAAAAGATATTCGTATTTCAGGCGAAGTAAAAGTTACCATAAATCTTAGTTCAAATAGGCCAGCTGCTAATCTCTCAGTATGGTTAGTTTCACTACCATGGAATAAAGAAAAAGGCGCCATGATGTATGAAAATATTATTACACGCGGCTGGGCAGATCCCAAAAACTACAAATCAATTTCGAATGAAGAACCACTAGAAAAAAACAAATTCTATGATGTGTCTTTTAAGCTCATGCCTGATGATCAAATCATAAAAGCTGGACAGGAAATTGGCTTAATGATTTTTTCGAGCGACAAAGAATTTACACTACACCCTCCAAAGGGAACTGAACTGACCATTGACCTCAACAAGACTAGCATTATGCTGCCAGTGGTTGGTGGGGTTGATGTTTTTGAGGAGGCTGTGAAGTAAAAAAAATGGTTCGTGAGGGCACGAACCATTGGTTTTTATTTAAACCTTCCATGTTTATTGCCATTATGTAAATAAACATGGAAGGTTTCCAATTCGAACTTACTTCTTAGCTGGCAATATCTTAGTCTTAACTTCTCCAAAGCCTACACGAATACCATCTTTCTCACAATGTCCTCTTAGCGTTACTGTATCGCCATCATTAAAGAATACTCTGGTTGTTCCGTCGTCTAACCTAATTGGCTTAGTACCCATCCAAGCTAGTTCTAACATAGACCCATAAGCACTTTCGCTCTTTCCGCTTATGGTACCACTCGCCATTAGGTCACCAACATTAACATTACAACCATTAACGGTATGATGCGCCAATTGTTGTGCTTGATTCCAATACATAAATTTGTAATTACTCTTACAAATAATATTTTCATTACCCTTTGGAGGTGTTAAACCAACTTCTAATTTAATGTCTATATTTTGTTTCCCTTTCGTTTTTAAATAAGGAAGAACAGCAGGCGATTGCTTTGGACCATTTACTCTAAAGTACTCCAACGCTTCCAAGGTAACAACCCAAGCCGACATAGAAGAGGCGAAACTTTTACCTAAAAAGGGACCTAATGGAACATACTCCCACGCTTGTATATCACGTGCACTCCAATCATTAAATAACACCATTCCAAAAATGTGTGCGTTGGCTTTTTCAGCTGGAATTGTATTACCCAACTTAGTACTTTTACCAACAATAAAACCCATTTCTAACTCCATGTCCAATCGCTTAGATGGACCAAAACTTGGCTTCGTTGCATCTTTTGCTTTTGACTGCCCTTTGGGTCTTACTATATTTTGACCACTAGGGATGATAGAACTAGCACGTCCGTGATAACCTACAGGAATATGCTTCCAGTTAGGCATCAAAGCATTATCCTTACCACGAAACATAATACCTACATTGGTCGCATGTTCTATACTCGAGTAAAAATCAGTATAGTCTTTAACAACAACCGGCAAGTGCATTTTAGCACTTTTTTGTTTTACAAAAACCCCTTCTTTATTTCTTAGTTTTCTACTTCCTTTTAATAATAACTCTTGTACTATTTTTCTAACACCATTGGTTTTCTTTTTACCCAACTCAATAAAATCATTTAGACTATCATTTAATAAACACTCCATTGGAATGTCCAATTTCTTAAAATGTTTTAAAGCAGCTACTGCGCTTAAATCAATAATTTGATCCCCAATAGCTACACCCACACGTGCTGTTTTTTCTTTAGTAGAAAATATACCAAAAGGTAAATTATAAATGGAGAAATCTGAATTTTCTTGAATATCTAACCAACTCTCTAATTTTTTCATAAGAATATTTTGCAATGTTTTAAGTGCACAAAGGTAAGGGTAAGAAGTGTTTGCAAAGGGCCCTTTGCCTGTCGAATGCCTATTAATTATTTCAATGGCAATATTTTTAAAAAAAATGGCTGAAAACCTTATTTTTACGACTTCCCTATGTCTAAACACCATTCAACATTACAATTAGGTTTCAAAGGTCTTGCACAAAATTGGCGAAGTGATTTAATTGCTGCAATTAGTGTGTCCTTAGTTGCCATGCCTTTAGGACTAGCCGTTGCGGTTGCGTCAGGTGTACCTCCAATCTCTGGAGTTATTGCAGCCATGATTGGCGGCCTTGTAACTACCTTTATTCGCGGTAGTCATATCTCTATTAACGGACCAACTGCCAGTTTAATTGGCGTAGTTGCTACTGCGGCTATTGGTTTTAATAATGGTGATGGACAAGCATTTAATTATGTAATGGCCGCTGTAATTGTAGCTGGCGCCTTACAAACCGTTTTAGGCTTGTTTAAGCTAGGTCGTTTTGCCGATGTTTTCCCGTCGGCGGTAATTAATGGTATATTGGCAGCCATTGGGGTTATGATTATAGCAAGTCAAGTGCATTTAGCCATTGACACCAAAGAATTACTACCTCAGGGAATTGGACCAATTGATAAACTAAAATACTTTTTTGAATTTATTACTCAAGCCAACTTGCCTATTGCTATTATTACCTTGGTTGGTTTAGTCCTACTTATTTTCCATTCTAAGATTAGTTATAAACTCTTTCATATTCTTCCTGCTCCGATTTGGGTATTGATGGTTTCGGTACCACTCTACATGTTGTTTGATAATTATGGCGCTTCTATTTTTGGCGAGATTAATTTGAGCAGCCGACATTTGATTGAAGTACCCGGTAATTTTATTGAAGAGATTAGAACCAACTTTCCTTATCCCAATTTTGGAATGATGCACAAACCACTTTTCTGGATCACTGTAATATCTATTACTTTAATTGCTTCAATTGAAACATTGGCTGCTGCCAAAGCCATTGATAAATTAGACCCATATAATAGAAAAACAAACCTGAATAAGGATTTGATGGGCGTTGGTATCAGTACCATGGTATCTGGATTAGTGGGTGGCTTGCCTATTATTAGTGTAATTGTGCGTACCACAGTTAATATTCATAACAATGCTAAAACACAATGGTCTAACTTTTTTCATGGTGCTTTATTGATTATTTATATCCTGTTATTGGCTCCTTACTTACAGATGGTTCCCTTAGCAGCCTTGGCCGCCATATTAATCTTTATGGGTTTCAAGTTAGCCTCTCCGCGAGTATTCAAAGAATCATACGAGCAAGGGATGGAACAATTACTGTTTCTTGTTGGCACCTTGATCATAACACTGTATACCAATTTAATTATAGGAATTATTGGAGGTATGATTATCAAGCTACTTATCCAAGTGCTACTAGCTCACCTGCCATTCCGCACATTCTTTGGAATGATGTTTAAGAGTGGAACCAAAGTATTAAAAAAGTCAGACAACTCATATGAAATTAGAATAAAAGGAATTGCCAACTTTTTATCCATCCTTCACTTAAAGAAAATCATGAGTGAAATTCCTTTGGGAAGTGATGTTAAAATAAATGCAAGCAGTACTCGAATTCTAGATCTTACTGTGCAAGAATACTTACACAGCTTTAAAAAAGAACAAGCACGCAGCGGGGGAAAAGTACGTATAACAGGTTTAGAGCAACATGTATCTTCGTCTAAACACAAGCTGGCTATGAAAACTAAATTGGGACAAGCTCCAATAAAACTTACCCCAAGACAACAACGCATCAAAGCGATTGCCACCAAGAACAATTGGTTTTATCGTCAAGATGTAGAGTGGGATGTTTCTACACTTCAAGATTTTGATTTCTTTGAAACAAGACCTATTGAATATAAAGAAAATGCTCTTTCTGGCACATTCCCCGAAAGTGATAATGTGCAATGGGAAATTAGTGATATTACTTTTGACGAAGGTGCATTAACAGCCAAAGAAGTGTTCCATACTACTTGCGAAGTGATTCATTTGAATAGGAAAATACCTTTATTTATTTTAGAACAAGAAGGATTTTTTGACAAAATATTTGATCGTGTTATGGCTTTTCGCGGACAAGCTGATATTGACTTCACGGACTATCCAGAATTTTCAAAACGATTTAAACTTCGTGGTGACAATCCTGATAAACTTGGGTCATTCTTTACAGAACCGATTATCGAATTTTTACTATCCAAAGATGTATATCACATTGAGAGTAACGGGCACAGCCTATTAATATTCCGTTCATTGCGTGTAGCACGTACGGAAGATATAGAGCAAATGATAAGCTTCTCTGAAGAGTTTGTAACGAACCTTTAAACATATATCATGTCACAAAAACAAGACAACAAAAGACGAAATTTCATACGTCTTATGTTGGTTGGCGGAGCGAGTTTGTATTTCCCTTCATGCCTAAGCGAAGGCGATGAGCATGCACCAATAAAGCAACAACCCAAGCCGCAAGATATTGATACAGTCATAAAAGAAATAGAAATAATAATTACAGAGCAAGATGTTATTTTTCTAAAACAAACAGATCCAGCTTACACCCAACGCGCAATCCGTTTTAACCTCCGCGTACAGCCACAACCAAAAATCATTGCTTTATGCAAAAATGAAAAAGGTATACAAGAAGCAATACGTGTAGCAAGAAATGAAAATCTTGCAGTAAGTATTAAAAGTGGCGGATACAGTTTTGAGGGTTTCTCAAGTAACAATGGCGGCTTATGCATAGACCTCTCGCTTATGAATGTTATGGAACTAGAGCCAGATAATTCATTGCGTATTGGACCAGGTGCTAAGCTCGGAGAAATCAATAACTACTTGCTACCTAAGAATAGAATACTACCAGCAGGCTCATGTTCTGGCGTTGGCATTGGAGGCTTAGCATTGGGCGGCGGTTATGGTTTCTTAGCACGCAAGTACGGTTTAACCTGCGACTCTTTAATGGAAGTGAAAATGGTCGATGGACAAGGAAAAATTGTTACGTCTAATGATCATGACGAAATTTTATGGGCCTGCCGCGGTGGAGGCAATGGGAACTTTGGCGTAATTTATGAAATGAAATTTTATACGCAACCGAAGCCAAAACAGTTTACAAGCTATCGATTCAAAGCTTACAAATTAGATAAAGAACGAGCAAGAAAATTAATGCAAGCATGGTTTGAAAATGCTCCCAATATTCCTAATGCATGCTTTTCGGCTTTTGTTTTGAATGGTAAGACCTTGACACTCTTGTTGACAGACTTTGAAAATAACAAGACTGCATTACAAACATTCATTACACTATTCAAATACTTAACAGATAAATATTCTGAAAACACAAAAACAGATATTGCTAAAGCACTAAAGACATATTACGGAAGGCAAGAACCTTTGTACTTCAAAAATGCTAGTGCGGGCCTATACAAGTCTTGGGCTGATGTAGATATGCTGATTGATGGTGTGATTGAAAAAACCTTAAATGCTAGAGGTATTATTTTTCAATTAAATACACTAGGAGGCAATATTAATGACCCTAACTTCGAATCGCAATCTGCTTATCCCCACCGGGCTTATCCTATATTCTCCGAACTCCAGGCTTATTACGATAAGCCTTCTCAAGAAGCAGAGAAGCTAAAAGTGTTTGCAGAAATTCAAAACCTATTTCACGCACAAGGCACTTTCCCTCAATACAGAAATTACCCGGATATCGATTTCCCTCATTGGGAAACGGCCTATTACGGCAACAACTATTCACGCTTGCAAAAGATAAAAAAAGAATTTGACCCTGAGAATATTATTCGCCATCCTCAGAGTGTACAGTTGGATGTTATTTAACCTGCATTAAAACGACATAAGAAATTAGTATCATTTTTACTATGAGCTAAATAGGGTATATTCTTACTTTCTAATATTTAATTGTGCATTTAAAGAATCGCAATATTCTAACTTTTCTTGCAACAGTTCCATCTTTTCATTCTGCTCCTTTTGATACAAAAAGAAAACAATCGTTAATCCAATAAAGGCCAATATAGACGAAATAGCCGTCCACGGACGTTTTGGCTTAGGATTAGTATTTATGTCATTCATACGCTAGTAACTCGAAGGTAATACAAATGCTGAAGTTGTGTATTGATTCAAAATGAATAGCACCCTTTTTTTATCAATACAGCGCAACAACTGGTCTACAGCTCTACCTGGTTGGCTAAGAGATTACTAAACTCATCTCGCTTGCGGATCAGTTGTCCTTTACCCTTTTCAACCAGTATCTCAGCGGGTAATAAACGAGAGTTAAAGCGCGAAGCCATTTCAAACGCGTAAGCACCTGCATTTCTAAATACTAGATAATCGCCTTCTGTAACTTCAGTTATTACTCTATCCCACGCAAATGTATCCGTCTCACATAAATGCCCAACAACGGTATATATACGTTTGGTACCATCTGGATTAGATATATTATTAATCTCATGATAGGCATCATAAAACATAGGACGTATCAAATGATTAAAGCCAGAATTAACGCCTGCAAATACAGTTGCCGGGGTTTGTTTTACCACATTTTTTTTAACAACAAAGTGACCGCACTCGCTTACGATAAACTTACCCGGTTCAAACCAAATTTCTATGTCCTTGTTGTGTTCTTTTTTCCATTCGTCCAAGCGGGCACCTAAAGATTTAGCCAAACTATCTACATCCGTTTCTAATTCATCATTTCTATAAGGCACTTTAAAACCACTTCCCAAATCCAAATAACTAATCTCTGGAAAATATTCTGCCGCTTCTAACATGACTTCTAAGCCTTGCATAAATACATTTACGTCTTTAATTTCACTACCTGTATGCATATGTAAGCCTTCTACATGAATATTGGTCGTTTTTACAACACGCTCAATATGGCGCATCTGATGGATAGATATACCAAACTTAGAATCAATGTGTCCAGTAGATATTTTATAGTTACCACCTGCCATAATATGCGGGTTCAACCTTATCATTACTGGATAAGCATTACCGTAAGTATTACCAAACTGTTCGAGTATAGAAATATTGTCGATATTGATATGAATGCCCAATTCTTTTGCCTCAGCTATTTCATCAAAAGCTACACAGTTAGGTGTAAACAATATGTTCTTAGGTTCAAAACCTGCTTTTAATCCAAGCTTTACTTCATTAATACTAACAGTGTCCAGGCCTATTCCAGCCTGAGCTATTGTTTTTAATATATTGATATTAGACAATGCCTTGCAAGCATAAAAAAAACGAGATGGCACCTGTTTAAAGGCATTTTTCAACTTACTTATTTTCTCTTCAATTTTTTCTTTTTCATATACGTGGAGTGGCGTTCCAAATTCTTCCGCCAAGTCACACAAGGTATTATCTGCAATCATTTGTCAATTATATTCGCTTTCCTTCTAATCCAATGAGCTCATTTATTTTTTTTCAATCTATCTTTAATGAATAATGAAGAGCTTGTTGCTTGTGTTTCTTGGAGGTGGTTTAGGTAGCGTGGGACGTTACCTACTAACATTGATATTTAATAATAAAAGTTACTCCCTACCCTATGGCACTTTAATAGCTAATGTGATTGGTAGTTTATTAATAGGTATATTAATAGCACTCTTTTTAAAAAATCAAGACTGGGAGGATCAGTATAAGTTACTCGCTGTTGTTGGTTTTTGTGGTGGTTTTACAACCATGTCTTCTTTTAGTGCTGAGAGTATTGCCTATTTGCGCCAAGGCGACTTGCTTCAATTTTCAGTTTATTTACTACTGACCATTATACTCTGTATGGCATTTACATATTTAGGTTTCCAATGGGCTAAGTAGTTCAATGAAAAAAGTCCGTTCTAAAAAGAACGGACCCTTCTTGTGTCGTTAAACACAACCCCTAGTTATGAAAAAACTATACACTTATTAGACGACGCATTATCCCAAATGTTACACCCAACTATTCCTTTTATATTTTCTTTAACTGATTTATTAGCGCCAAGGTAGCTAATACATAATTTTCAAGTATAAAAAACTATATATTGATAACAACATTGGCTAAATGAAAAAATCCGTCAAGTAAAACTTGACGGATTATTCTTGTGTAATTAAACACAACCCCTATTTATGAAAAAACTATACAATATATTAGACGCAGCTTTGTTCCATTTGTTACACTTTGATAGCTGAATTATACATTCTTTAACAGCTATTACAATCCCATGACAAATTGCGTTAAAATATCCCGAAGAATCGCATTCAATATGGATTGATAAATACATTTGTAGGAATGAAATCAATTTTACCCTTGTTTCTCCTTTTCGCAATAACAATCGTTTCTTGTAAGGACAATAATTCAAATAACGCAAATGCAATATCCTTTGAAGTAAATGGATCTATTGAAAACTTGGATAATGGATCTATCGTATTCATGAACTTACATAAAGAAGGTAAGATGGATACTATTCAGATTGAGAACGGAAAATTCTCATTTAATGGAAATATTAATGAACCTACACCATATTTAATATTTGCACCGGAAATACTTCCAGGGCAAACTTTATTTTATGTAGATAAAGAAACGATCAAGATTTCTTTTGACGCCAAGGACCCGAATAGCCTCAAAATTAAAAGCGGTAAAACACACAAAGAATATGAAAAATTTCATAAAGAGAGCAAGGCACTGCTAGCAGTATTAGACTCATTACAAGATCCAATGCTACAAACTGCCGAGAACTTTAGTATGGAAGGCTTAAGAGCAAAATACACTGAAACAATAAAGCAGCTAGAGAAACAATCCAATGATTTCATAATGGACAACCCTAAAAGTTACCTAACTGCATTACTTGCTTACGAAAGCGTACGAGCCAAAACACAGCTAAGCGTAGCGGAAAAGGAAGCCATCTTTAGCTCTATAGATCCAAGTATTCAAAACAGTTATTACGCGCAAGAAATAAAAAAATTAATTAATCAAGGCATTGCTAAGACCCCCAAAGACAATCTGCCAGTTGGTTCGGATGCTCCAGGCTTTGAATTATTAAATACTAAAAACGAAAAAGTAAAACTCTCTGATTATCGTGGCAAGTATGTGCTCATTGATTTTTGGGCGAGCTGGTGCGGCCCTTGCCGAAATGAAAACCCTAATGTAGTTGCCGCTTTTAATCAATTTAAAAATCAGAACTTTACCATACTGGGAATCTCCTTAGACAAGGAGCGCGCACCATGGATAAAAGCCATAGATAAAGACGGATTAACCTGGGAACATGTATCTGAGCTCAAAGGCTGGAGCAGCGCTGTTGCACAACAATATGACATTAGCTCTATACCTGCAAATTACTTAATTGACCCAAATGGACTTATTATTGCTAAGAATTTGAGAGGTGAAGAATTAGCACAAAAATTAAAAGCCTTATTAAAATAATATAAATGAAACACATATTTACACTACTTTTTTGCCTTACTATAACTTCAGTTGCTTGGTCACAACAAAGTATAACTATCAATAGCAAGTCTAAAATGACTGGCACATACCTCTTGCAAAATATCAAATCATTAAAAATTGATACGCTCAACTTTGTCAATGGAAAAGCGACTATAAAAACCAAACTTACAGAGGTCACTCCATTTGCATTTGCAAGAACGAACCCGCAAGCATTTTTCCTTTTTTTTGCCGACCCCAACAAAAACACTACGATAGATATTGATGGTGAAAATATTAAACTCAATAATATTACAGGATCTCCATCGACCAAGAAATACTTAGACTTTTTAAATAATCAAAGCATACTTCAAACCACAGCACAAGCATTACAAAAAGAGTATGCTAAACCAGATATTAATAAAGACAGCGTGGGTCAGGTTTTTAGCTTCATCAATTTACAGTTAAACAATATTTTCAAAAAATTTATTACCGATAATAAAAACTCTAACATGAGTTCTTATATGTTATATGATGTAGCTAATCGCAACCGTAATATTAAGCCTAATGAATTAAAGGAATTATATGACATTCTTGGCACGGAAGGCAAGGCTACTCACTTTGGGAAGCTTATGAGCCAACAAATGGTAAAAAGTAGTGCAATGGAACTAGATAACATTGCGCCAGACTTTACATTAAAAGATAGAAACGGAAAAACTCATTCTTTAAAAAAATTAAGAGGTAAATATGTGCTTTTAGATTTTTGGGCAAGTTGGTGCGGGCCGTGTGTAAAGGAAATTCCTAATTTAAAAACAGCCTATGCTCAATATAAAGACAAAGGTTTTGAAATCATGAGTGTATCTATTGATAGAAAACCTGAACAATGGAAAAAAGCGTTAGACAAATACAAGATGGCTTGGATCCATGTGATAGACAATGAAGATCCCAAACAAAAGGTTACACAAAATTTATATTACGTACCGAGCATTCCTCGCACGGTATTATTAGACAAAACAGGGAAAGTTATTGGCAAAGACTTCCGTGGTAATGCATTGGAAAAAAAGCTTGAGGAAATATTTAAATAAGAAAATGTCAAAATCTCGCATTGCCTTACTTATTATTCTATTCGTTCTATCGGGAACAACCCTGCTAATAGGCGCATTGGCTAAGTTAGAACACTGGGCATGGGCTAGTCAAGCATTAATGCTTGGCATGGCATTAAAAATAATGTTTCTAATTGTTGCTGGTGTCTTTGTTTATCAGGCGGTTACGGCTAATCATTCTAAAACTTAATCCTTCAACCATTTTATAGTTTTGTATTCTCCCTTATCATTAATTAGTTTAATAAAATAATACCCTTTGGGAAATATGCTTACATCAATTGAGCCCTTAAATAATTGCTTAATCAAACGTTGACCAGCCATATTTATTATCTCATACGATTGTATTTTCTCGGCAGATTGAACATGGAGAAAATCCTTAGCCGGATTAGGAAATATTGTTACTTCACTTTCAAATTGAGAGAAATTACGTGTCCATAATGCCTTGCCCGTGCTGTCTATTTTGAAAATGTATAAGTCTATCTGATTACTTTGGGTTACATTACTTTTAAAATGCCCTAGCACTAAACATCCTCCATCTTTTGTTGCAAGTATTCGGTTAATATTATAACTAGCGTCACCCCCGTAATATTTTATCCAACGTTGATTAAGGTTTGAATCTCTATTGCTAACAACTATGTAATTATTATTTGAAGGCAGCAAACTACCTGCATTACCCATATTACTGCCCACATGATAGATATTATTACTATTGACCCATGATAAATTATCTAAACTAAATCCTTGCCAATGAAACTTATCGGTTGCATCAAAACGTGCCATAGTATCTATTTTGTCTGGAATGGAGTCAAATAATTGCCAACGACCTAAACTTAGATTATTATTAATTGAACCTACTGAGGAATAACTATTATTCCCAGCTAATAAAAAGGTAGAACTTGAAAGCATTTTACAATCCTTATATCCACCTACAGCATAAGGATGTGTTACAGGGTGTACAATTTTTAAAGGAAGCGAGTCTACTATAAGCAAAGCACTATTTAAATAATACATAAATGCTGTTACATTACCCAAAGCTTTTGTATTAGAAGTTACTAAAACAAAATGACCAGGCGAGTCGATACGTTCGGCGACACTAGGTGTCAAAACATTATAATAATTAATTATATTTGAGGCTACGCTATCCCCTGAGCTCAAGATTCTTAATAAATACTTATGCGGACTTAAAGAAGATAAATCCCCATTTAAAGTATCATTAAACAAATGTGTTAGTAATACAAAACCATTTGTACACTCCTTAACTTGTAACAAGGAAAATCCATAATTATTTAATGGAGACAAATACGTTTGTGTATTTAATAGATTTAAACTCGTATCAAGCTGAAAGCATACAATTTGTTTAAAAATATTTCTATATTGACTACTAAAAGATACAGCCATACCAAAACAGCTCAATGTATCATTATGATAGTAAATATCATTTATTGTTAAACTATCAAAGCCCAAATTATTAAAGGAAAGCGAGTCAAAAACGTTCCCATAATTATCTGATTTAAAAAGGAAATTACTTTTGGCGTAACTATTATGGTAATAATAGTTAGTATCCATCCTATTAATACCAAAAACAAAACTCCCGCTAGGGAGTTCTGTTGCACAACTAGCAATATCATGATAATTTGTATTTTTCCCGTCTAAATATTGCCTTTGTCCTGAAGTAATCAAATTAAACAGACAAATCAATAAGACTATAAGAATAATAGGCGGCTTTATTTTCATTCAATATTAAAGTTAGGAATTATAAACTAGCTGGGGGGCCAGGGTTTCCATAAATTTGACCATATGAGATTTTTAATCCATGAGAAGTAAAACCATTAGAAATGTAAATATTCGCTGTAACCTCTACATCACAAAGTTGATTAGCTCCGAGGTAATAAGGAATAATTGGGATCACATGACAGATATGGGGATTAAGCAAATAGTTTGGTTAATCTAAAGAGGAAGAATTTGGTATCTGTAACGCCTCTTAGGTTTGCTCTGAAGAGTTTTATTTTTGCGTTGAATGATTCTGCATTGGCATTTGTG
>CALIIL010000176.1 GCA_938017685.1 uncultured Chitinophagaceae bacterium | reverse complement strand
CTAATAAAAAAGAACCTGAAAAAGCTAGTAATAACTGCAGATGCTTCTCCGTAAGTTTTTTAAAAAAGAACGGCAACAAGCCTGCACCCAGTGTAATGATAAACAAGAAAATAAAATAAAAGCTCATTTCGATACTATGCGCACAAAGGTAATCTAAGGAATTACAAATAATAACAATTTAGCTCTTGGCTTCTAAAGGTTGAAAGGGTACGAACTTTAAGAATAAAAATCGGACCAAAGAAGCCATGATAAATCCTAATACCAAACCGCCTAAAATATCAATAGGATAATGTACCCCAACATACACTTGAGCATATACAACTAGCACAGCCCAAATAATAGCCGGCCATTTGACCCAAGAAAAGTGCCTGCCAAAAGTAAAGACAATAAAGAAGCTCAACCCGAAGTGATTGCTACTATGCGCCGATGGAAAGCTAAAGCCACTACCACAATGCACCAACTCTCTAATCATCTCTTGGAAAATCAAATAGCTATTATTACAAGGTCTTAGTCTTCCGACCCACGGTTTTATAATGGAGGCCGCCGTATAATCACATAAGCCAAAAACTAAAATAAAGGCTAAGCACCAAAGCAATCCTTGCCGTCCATATTTTCGCACAGAGAAATAAAGCAAGAACGCATATACAGGGATCCAAGTGAGCGGATTACGTAATAAGGGCATAACAAGATCAAACAATGGATTAGCTCCATCTAAATGAATGAGGGTAAACAAAGCCTCGTCTCCTGCTAATATAGTTTCTAGCCAACTCATTATTTCTTTTGCAACAATAGTATTAATCGTGGCGACTGCTCCGCGTCATATGCTTCCAAATCATAATTGCCAAAGGTCTGTTTCAACTCCATACCTAAAGGTAGAAAGTAACGCTCAAAATCGGCCAAGACCAAACTCTGTAATGACTCTTGGAATCGCATGCACTGCTCTCCTTCGCAGACTGTAATATTTTTCAGGTAGCGACCATCTTCAAATGTTCGCTCAATATCAAATTTCAATTCACCGCGCATTTGCACTTCAGTAGCTTTGGCTTTAATATTAGCTAGCGCATGTGCTTTATTTACAAAATCAATTAAGAGCACACCGCCCGGTTTTAGATTTTGAACAAAAGCAGCGGCAGCATGTTCATTATCAGATTCAGAATCAAAATAACCAAAACTTGTAAAAAAATTAAAGGCCGCATCAAACTCATTGGTACGAAAAGGCTCACGCATATCTTGAACAAAAAAGGCAAGATTTTCATTGCGCATTTCGTTGGCTTCATCAATGCTATTGGGACTTAAGTCCGTTCCAATGACATGATAACCGCGCTCCGATATGGCTTTGGCATGTCGTCCTTTACCACAAGCTATATCTAATACTTTACTACCCGCCGGTAATTTTAAATAATCTAAAATATTAGTAATAAATCGTACCGCTTCGCGCTCATCTCTATTATTATAAAGTTGATGATAATATTCGGTATCAAACCAGGATGCAAACCAATTGCTCATAAGATAACAAAGGTCAGCATTTTTTTTCACTTAGCACAGAGAAGTATAAGCACTAAATTGAAAAACAAAAATCTCACTCTTACTTATCACCCTTATTCTTATCATTCTTTTTCTTAGATCGCAGGCTGCTCACACGTGCACCTAAGTAAAAATTAAAGCCCTTCACTTCTCCCTGAATAATGTCGGCAATATTATTGGTTCCAAAATAAAAGGCACTAATACGTGCTCCAACTCCCACCTGTGCTTGACTGCTAAATGCGTTATAAGTAATAGGCACCCAAGCCTCTATACGTTTAGATTGGAAGCGAGGAATAACACTCAGGTAATTAGAGTAATTAGAACGCAGTTGGCCACTAGATGTTGCATCCAGTGCCGTCATAACACTTACATAAAACCCTTTGACGATCTGCAAATCAGCAAATAGATTAATGCGTGTTGGTAAGATTTGACTAAAGCTTGTTTCTCCAATACTTGTATCGATCACAACACCGTAACCTGCTGCATAGGCTTTGATAGAATCGTAACCACTAGGAAAATTATCTAATGAGTCTTTATGTATGCTTACATTATTGGCTACAAAACTTACACCATATTGTATGCCTTTATTATAACGTACTGAACCTATATCTGTTATGGAAACCCCTGCACGCAATTTCCTTTTCAGTAGCTTGCCTTCATATACAGCACCAATATCAAAACCAAAACCACTACCAGCAGCTTGTTGTACCAAAGAGTTTAATACAACGCCTGGGTTCAAAAAGCCACTGAGACCATCTCCATTATTTAAAAAATCGGCATCGGCAGGTACACTTGCTTTTAATGCTAGATCGGCATTAATATTAAGCACCGAATCGTTGACCGCTTGATCCAAATCAATATCAATATCTTGCCCGGTAAAATCAAAAGCAAAAAGACCGCGGTAAATACGCGCCGTAGCACCCACAAATAAATTATGCTTCTTAAGACGCAACACTTTATAAGCACCGCTAATCCCAAAATCCGCAAAGGTTTGTAGGTTCACATTTAAATAAGGCTCAACAATTTTTCCATCCGTTGCTAAGTCAAACTGTCTGTTTTCGAACAAGGGTTGTACCAGACTTAAATCCATGCTGTTGAGCTGCGTAAAGCTTCTCACTCTTGTTGAAAAACCAATAGCCAATTTATTCTTTAGATTAAACATCACTGAAGGCCCTTGAAACTCTACAATATTTTTCAACGAAAAATCTTGAATATTGCCTAGTGAAGAAGCATTAAAATTTATATTCTGACTACTGCTAAAATCTCTCCAATTTAACTTTATATCAGAATTCTCCAAGGTGTAATTCATATTTGAGAGGTTCACCTCCCATCGGTTTCTTACATTGGCTAGTAAGGCAGGGTTTTCGAGGCCGGCAACGGTGCCGCCAAAGGAGCTCATGCGCATACCTTGCATGCCTGGTTGGGCGTAAGCATCTAGGGCAAATAATAAAATAACGACACTCAAGGTCAGTAATCTTCTCATAGCAATTGGGTATTGGTTATCCCAAAGCTACTAATCAATTGAAAGAATTGCAATCTTATGATTATCCAATAACTAATACGACTAGCTGTGCTTAAAGATAAATAGCTTTTATCCATTTAATAAGAATACCTTCACCTGCCTCGCTTATAATTGAGTTCGGCTATAATAGCCCATGAACAATATATACGAGGAATTGATTACATCTTACATAGCCAATACCATAGGCATTGCGCAAAAATTTATTACACCCCAACTCGCACAACATTTAAAAAGCAATATCCTGAGATTAAATGCGGCGGACAAATTACACAAAGCAGGCGTAGGTTCAACCGCCAAGCTTGCACACAAACCCGATATTAGAAAGGATAAAATTTTCTGGCTAGACCAAAAAAATAATGATGAACACGAGACAGCATTTCTTGCACTCATCGAAGATTTTATTACACACTTAAACATGAGTTGCTACACAGGCATTACAGATTACGAATTTCATTATGCCATATACGAGCCAGGTTCTTTTTATAAAAAGCACAAAGACCAATTTAAAGATAATAGCCAGCGACAGTTCTCTATGATTTCTTACCTCAATGAAGGTTGGGAGGAAAATGACGGCGGAGAATTAGTGATCTATAAAGCAAGTGGTCAAGAGAAGACTAGCCCTAACCAAGGCAAAACAGTCTTTTTTAAAAGCAACGAATTAGAGCACGAAGTATTAGAAACAAATAAAACACGCTTGAGCATAACGGGTTGGTTGAAGAAAGGGTAAATACCTGATGTTATTTTAAAGCAAGAAAAATATACTCTTTGAAGTAAAATTATTATTTTAGAGTATTGAAATTACTAATGAGTAGAAGCCGAAGAAAAACAAAGAAGAGAGGCGTCACAACTGCCGCTAGCGAAAAAAGAAACAAAACCGATGCTAACAGAAAGCTTCGAAGATTTAATCGTCAAAAAGTAAAACAGGGCGAAAGCTCTTTCAGAACAAAACGAGATAATTCCAACATTTGGAATTTTGACAAAGATGGCAAAGTTTACGATGTTGGCATGAATAGTAAAGACATGAGAAAATAGTTATCTTAGTTTTGCTAATTAAAAATCTATTATTGAAAAATATATTTTCATCTATCAAGAACCTTTTCATCACACCCTTAGCAAAGGATGCAGAACCCATACTTAATCTGTGGGAAGATGATTACATGATGATAGAAATTACAACTAGAAAAAATTTAAACTTCATTAATGAAGAGACAAAACGCGTTCATGATTTTGGCCAAGAACATTTTGATGGAAATGGTTACAAGGAAATTACAGCCATTAAAGAAGCACCTGAAAGCTTAATGAAATTGAGAATTAGCAAAGAGGAAATAAATGCTGTTTTTAGCGCCGTTGGAATAGATCAGATCACTCGTGTTAATGAACAAAGTAGAGGTATACTAACGGGGAGTTATGTTCCTTATGGATATGGCACAACATCTTTCGGAGTAATATTTGAATTAGCTGGCAATGTTGTAAAAAAAGCCTACTTCACAGGAAGTGTAAATGAAGATGCAGACAAAGTGATAGCTGCCTTAGAACAAATTTGTGAAGTATATGAATTGATTGGAATCAATTGGTATAATGGGACGCTTTACGATTTTAACCAAAAAGAACAAATTAAGAAGTTTATCAATGACTGTTTTTAGCCAAACTCATCATTTCATTTTTTGACTTTGACATCTCCGAAGCATAGCTTTGCCGCTTATGAGTTTAATAAAATCTATTTCAGGTATCAGAGGAACCATTGGCGGCAAACCAGACACAGGCTTAACTCCTGTAGACATTGTAAAATACAGTGCGGCATTTGCAACCATAACCAAAGACAAAGGCAACAACAAAATAGTGATTGGGCGCGATGGTCGCATTAGCGGACCTATTGTAGAAAGCTTGGTAATCGCTACCCTACAATCTATGGGAATAGAAGTGATTAATCTCGGCTTGAGCACAACACCTACGGTAGAAATGGCGGTGAAATATGCCAATGCCGGCGGAGGTATCATACTTACAGCAAGTCATAATCCGAAGCAATGGAATGCTTTGAAACTCTTAAACGAAACAGGCGAGTTTATTTCTGCCGCGGTAGGGCAGCAAGTATTGGACTTGGGTAATGCCAATGATTTTGAATTTTGCGATGTAGATAGTTTGGGTACGGTGACTAATAATACCGAATACAAGCAGCGCCACTTCGATGATATACTCGCACATGATTTAGTAGATAAAAATGCGATTGCTAATCGTAAATTCAAAGTAGTAGTCGATGGAATAAATAGTAGCGGAGCAGAGTATGTTCCTGATTTATTAAAGCAGTTGGGCGTTACAGATATTATTGTTTTAAACGGGGAAATGAATGGCGACTTTGCACATAACCCTGAACCCTTACCGGCGCACTTAACCGAAATGACGGACGTGATTAAAAAGGAAGGCGCGGACCTTGGTATCGTCGTGGACCCGGATGTAGATCG
>CALIIL010000175.1 GCA_938017685.1 uncultured Chitinophagaceae bacterium | reverse complement strand
CCATTATTAGCAGCGAATAAATAATCAGGATTTGTTGGGTGTGCTGTAATTTCATTTACATACGTCCAAGCTCCAGAATTAATATTGTTGGGAGGGTTTGTTGCTGTTAACTGCGTAAAGGTCGCTCCCCCATCCGTAGACTTATATACACCGTTACCCGGTATAAAAGGTTGCTCTGAATAGTTAGGCGTTGCATCTATACCTTCACCTGTTCCATAATAAATGTCTCCATTAGCTGTTTGGGTAATACAAGTCACTGATAATGTTTCATCATCATCATGATTGGCCAAGATAGTCCAGTTATTTCCTCTATCATTAGATATCCAAAAACCTCCTGATACACAACCTATATATAATTTATTAGGATCATTAATATCGCTGAAGAATGCACGTGTGCGCCCACCAATATTATCAGGACCACCTGCTTTCCATTGTAAGGCAGCTGGTAACTGTGCTGTTTTGTTGTTTTGTAAAGCTAGCTTTCTAGCTTGAGCTCTAGATTCATACACATCAGCTGGATCTAACTTTCCAGTGCTCTGGTTTACTCTAAGGCTTTTCATGTAGGCTTTGTAACCTTCTGCCTCTGCATTTTCTCTCTCAGCCTTCCCTTTTCTAGCTTCTAGGAAAAAATCATTGGGTACTGCTTGCTCTTGTAAGAACAAAGCTGTAAGTAAAATCATACTTAAAGCTCCTACTGATAATATTATAGACTTCATATTTTTCATTAACTTTTTTATACTCAGCTAAGATAAGCACATATGACGATTTTATGAAATATTTATAAGTCCTATTTAGGTAAAATTACTTCTATAGTGCTTCGATTATTCTGATACTTTTTATTAAATTTGGGTTAGAATAAGCAAACGAACAACGTGATGAATGATTCGAATAATGAAAACCTTTTTAGCAGAAAACTAAAAGCTGGTAAACGACGCACCTATTTCTTTGACGTAAGAGCTACCAAAGGCAACGATTACTTCGTTACGCTTACCGAAAGTAAAAGACGATTTAATGGCGAAGGTTATGACCGTCATAAGATATTCTTATATAAAGAAGATTTTAATAAATTTCTTACTGCACTTACTGAAACCATTGATCATGTAAAAACAGAATTAATGCCAGATTTTGACTTCGATTCTTTTAATCATGATGATTATGACGAAACACATTCACCCGAAAGCGCATCAGCACCTCCCCCACCACCAATAACGGATATAGATGAGATAGCTAGCCCAACCGATGAATTACAAGCCGAAGAAATGAAGAACGTAATAGCAGATAATACAGAAATAGAAAATCCAACTTCAAACGATCAGGCAGAGACTTGGTAAAAAAATAACGCACTATAAACGAAGCCTCAATATTTCTTGAGGCTTTTTTCATTATATATGTAATACTTTTGCATTCTTACTATGCAGAAAAATATTAGAAACTTTTGCATCATTGCACATATTGATCATGGCAAGAGCACCTTGGCAGATAGGCTTTTAGAGTTTACCTCAAGTGTTGGCGAACGCGAAATGAAAAATCAAGTGCTCGATGATATGGACTTAGAGCGAGAAAAAGGCATCACGATTAAAAGTCATGCCATTCAAATAACACATGAACACAAAGGTCAGAAGTATGTTCTAAACTTAATTGACACACCCGGTCACGTAGATTTTAGTTACGAAGTGAGCCGTGCGTTAGCTGCTTGTGAAGGTGCGTTATTATTGGTAGATGCTGCGCAAGGGATACAAGCACAAACTATTTCTAACTTATACTTGGCCATTGAAAATGATTTAGAAATCATTCCTGTGATTAATAAAATAGACATGGAAGGTGCCATGGTCGAGGAGGTGAAAGATCAAATTATAGATTTGATTGGATGCAAAGAAGAAGAAATATTATTAGCCAGTGCAAAAAACGGTATAGGCATCGATGAAATACTTGAAGGTATTGTCGAGACTATTCCGGCCCCAAAAGGAGACCCAGAGGAACCTTTACAGGCACTAATATTTGATAGTGTGTTCAATAACTTTAGAGGTATTATTGTTTATTACCGCGTATTAAATGGTACATTAAGAAAAGGTGAAAAAGTACGCTTTATTAATACCGAAGCCGAGTACAATGCGGAGGAAATAGGTGTGCTTAAACTAAAACCTGAAATAAGAAAAGAAGTTAAAGCGGGTGATGTAGGTTATATTATAACAGGAATCAAAAATGCCAAAGAGATTAAAGTTGGTGATACAATAACAAGTGTAGAACGCCCTACCCAAGAGCCAATTCGAGGTTATGAGGAAGTAAGACCCATGGTGTTTGCAGGGATATTTCCAGTAGATACAGATGACTTTGAAGAGCTTCGTGAGTGCATGGAAAAACTGCAACTGAATGATGCAGCTTTAACTTTTGAACTTGAAACGTCCCAAGCATTAGGCTTTGGTTTCCGTTGTTGTTTCTTGGGTTTATTACACATGGAAATTATCCAAGAAAGATTAGAACGGGAGTTTAATCAAACGGTTATTACAACGGTTCCCAACGTTAGTTTTATTGCAACTACCACTAAAGGCGAAACCGTAACTGTTAACAACCCCGCAGAAATGCCAGCGCCTAATATTATTGCCAAAATTGAAGAGCCATTTATTAGAGCACAAATCATTACAAAACCAGAATACATTGGTAATATAATGACACTTTGTATTGGTAAGCGTGGTAATATTTTACAACAAAACTATTTGACAGAACTTCGTGTAGAGCTCATTTTCGAATTACCGTTAACTGAAATTGTATTTGATTTTTATGATAAATTAAAAAGTCAAACGCGCGGTTATGCATCATTTGATTATACGCCAATCGGTATGCGCGAAAGTGATATCGTAAAAATGGACATATTATTAAATGCTGAAAAAGTAGATGCATTGAGTGCATTAATACACCGAGCAAGAGCGCAAGACTTTGGGCGCAAGCTATGTGAGAAGTTAAAAGAACTTTTGCCCCGTCAGCAATTTTTAATTGCCATACAGGCGGCTATTGGTGCTAAGATATTGGCAAGAGCTAACATCTCTGCTATGCGTAAAGATGTAACGGCTAAGTGTTATGGTGGTGATATATCTCGAAAACGTAAATTGCTTGAAAAGCAAAAAGAAGGTAAAAAGCGTATGCGTCAAGTAGGTAATGTAGAAATCCCTCAAGAAGCTTTCTTAGCTGTTCTTAAACTAGACGATTAGTACATATTGAGGGTGTAAATTATTTGTCAATACATGAGCTATTCTTGTATTGAGCAGAACTTTACAGCACATTTGTAAAAAATTAAAGAATATGAAAAATTTTAAAATGTTTACAGTAGCAGCTCTAATGGCTTTTGCTACAATCTCAATGATTTTTACTTCTTGTAAAAAGAGTGAAATACGGACGGACAATTCAACAACATCGCGCTTGAATGAACCAAATCTAAAATATGCAGAAGATGTTGAGTTAACCTCTCCTATTACGGGACAATCATTGATTGCTACAGTTAGCGCAAACAACTTATCAGAGTTGAAAGGCTTTATTAACTCTCATGAAATTCAGTTTGAAACAACAACAATTGATGAAATTCAAAATACTCCAAGTGTGAACATATCAAACGAAACAAACATTGAAACCAATGCTTCCACTTCTAAAGAAATCAGTTCTATTCAAATAGTGTACCATGACGAAGAAATTAATACTCCTTATAAAATAAACATTAAAAAGACTAAAGATATTAGATGGCAGTATTTTTCTGTAAATATTACATCTAAGAATGGCATTAAGGTTACTTGGTTCGATCCCAATAAACCAGTACTAACTACTGGACATACTATAGTTGCTACATGGAAATATAGAAATTGTAGATTTTGCGGTTGGAAAACAAGTGCCTATCATTGGATGTCGAATGGAAACTCAGTAAAAAATATTTGGGTTAGTAGTTACCGTGCAGCGATACATGTTAATCACGACTATTCAAATTATTGGACATATTTCTGGTAAAAAACTAATAGAAAAAAAATAGAAAAATTAAATACTTAAAAAGAATAGAAAAATGAAAAAAATATTAGGACTAATTATGTTTGCAATAATTGCAACAACTTTTACAAGCTGTAACCCAGACCCATGCGAGAAAGTAATTTGTAACAATAACGGTACTTGTAATGAAGGCGTTTGTTCTTGTGAAGCGGGATACGAAGGCGAAACTTGTGATATCTTAAGCCGTACTAAAACGGTCAGTGATTGGAATGTTGAAGAAGACGGATCGCTATCTGCAGCTGATAACTATGATGTTACAATTACAGCTAATTCTAATGATGCGAAAGCAATCTATATTGGCAATATGTACAACGCTTTTTCTAATGCAGTAAATGCTACTGTCAATGGAAACGTAATTACTATAGACAGACAAGAGCCAGACGGTGACGGATATTTCGTAAGAGGTACAGGTACAATTGATGAAAGCGTAACGCCTAACAGAATTAACTTTGAGTACACTGTTACAAATGAAAATGATCCTTTAAATATCATTACAGATAACTTCGGTGGCGCTGCTGCAGGAACTTATTCTGAGTGGGATAGAAAGTAATATTTACATTAAATATTTTATAGAAAAGGAATGCTAATATGCATTCCTTTTTTTGTGCCCGCTACTCTAATAATAGAGTGACGTGCACAAGTAACAATTAAACTTATTTGCGCAACTTAACCAGAACATGAATAGTTAAAAAGGCAATCCTAAATAGCAAAAGAAAAAGAACAGCTTATCACTACTTTTTTATTCGTAAGATCACTTACTTGGGGGACA
>CALIIL010000174.1 GCA_938017685.1 uncultured Chitinophagaceae bacterium | reverse complement strand
GACATCGCCATTACACAATTGGAGTTTAACCGTTCAGCAATTATGTATTAAATTTGGCGATAGAATCACATTAGACATTCACGCAAAACAACCTCACAAATGACGCCTGCCGCGGGCTCGTTTAAAAAGCAATTCGATTTTGCAATTTGCATAAACTACAAGAAAAATCAAATTCCTTTTTAAACGGAACATAATGAGACAGAGTTTAAATTACACAACCTTTAAAATTGATGTAGAAATAATACAATAGCTCCTACCCAACAATCCCCTTCAACTCATTCAACTTCATAAGCGCTTCTACGGGTGTGAGGGAATTTATTTCTACGGCTTGTAATAGCTCGCGTACACGTTTTAGATCTTCCGTTACGCCATCATAAATATTGAGCTGAAAATTATCGGCTAGGATCTTCTGTATTTTTTCTTTGGAGACTTTTGAACCCTTCTCGCTTCTGCCATCTTGCTTCTCGGCTCCGCTCGAAGTGACATCTGCGTCTGCATTCTTCTCTTCTAGTATGCCCAATATTTCATTGGCACGTTCTACAATCAATGGAGGCATGCCCGCCATTTTGGCCACGTGTACACCAAAGCTATGCGTACTGCCACCCTCGGCCAGCTTGCGTAGGAATATTATTTTATTACCCGCTTCCTTATGCGTTACATGAAAGTTGCGAATGCGTTTTTGTTTTTTCTCCAGCTCATTGAGCTCATGATAGTGCGTAGCAAATAGCGTGAGCGGTCGAGACGCATGATTATGCAAAAACTCGGCAATGCTCCAAGCAATACTAATCCCATCAAAGGTGCTTGTACCACGACCAATCTCATCTAACACAATGAGCGAACGGTCAGAAATATTATTAATAATACTGGCCGTCTCATTCATCTCTACCATGAAGGTACTCTCTCCCCCACTCAAATTATCACTCGCACCAACGCGAGTAAATATTTTATCCGTCAACGGGATCACCGCTTTTTCGGCAGGAACAAAACTACCTGCATGTGCCATGAGTGTTATTAAAACCGTTTGTCTTAGTAAGGCACTTTTACCACTCATATTGGGACCCGTGATAATAATCATTTGTTGCTCGTCCTTATCCAAGCGTACCGAATTACTAATGTAGCTCTCACCAATGGGTAAGTTCTGCTCTATCACCGGATGGCGACCATTGGTAATTTCTAAGTTAGCCTGTTCTTCAAGTTGCGGTTTTTTATATTGATGGTCCAATGCATTTTTAGCAAAACAGATTAAGCAATCTAAGGTCGCAATCATTTGTGCATTGAGTTGTATGGGTGTAATATATTCTTGTAATTGCGAGAGCAACTCGTCATATATTTTTATCTCGAGCGCGAGTATTTTTTCTTGCGCACCTAATATTTTTTGTTCTAATTCTTTTAACTCGGGCGTAATGTATCGCTCGGCATTTGTGAGGGTTTGCTTTCGGATCCATTCCTCAGGTACTTGATCTTTAAAGCGGTTCGTTACTTCGAGGTAATAACCAAATACATTATTAAACGAAATTTTTAAAGAGGTAATACCCGTCTTCTCCACTTCACGCTCTTTAATTTGTAGCAAGAGGTCTTTGCCGTTCTTAGAAATGCCGCGTAACTCATCTAAGGAAGCATCAATGCCTTCTTGTATCAACTCGCCTTTAGCGGCAACCGCTGGTGGGTTTTCTTCGAGCGTTGTATTTATTTTTTCTCGTATTAGCTCACAAGGATTTAATTGCTCAGCCAATCGTTGGACCAATGCATTATCAGTGTTTGAACAAAGGGTTTTTACCTCTTCAATACATTTTAAACCACGCGCTAAATGCAATACTTCTCGTGGCGATATTTTCTTTAAAGGCAAGCGCGCAACCATGCGTTCTACATCGCCTACTTGTTTAATATAAGCAACCGCCTCTTGTACTAAATCTGTTTCTTTAATCAAATGCTCAACGGCTGTTAAGCGTTCATTTATTTTTACAACATCTTGTAACGGAAAGAGTAACCAACGTTTTACCAAGCGGCTACCCATAGGCGAGATCGTATTATCCAACACACCCAATAAGGTGCTTCCATCAGGAATGTTACTATTCAACAATTCTAAATTCTGAATCGTAAATCGATCCATCCATAAAAACTCATCGCGCGTTATGCGTTGTATGGTATGTAAGTGTTGCAGGTTGGGATGCTCTGTATCTTTTAAATAATGCAAGCAAGCACCGCCGGCAATAATGGCCAAGGGCATATCGCTAATGCCAAAACCCTTAAGCGAAGTCACTTGAAAGTGTGTGAGCAAATTTTCAGACGCATAGTTGTCCGTAAAAATCCATTCGTCTAAAAGATAGGTGTAATGTTTCTGACCAAATTGTGTTTCAAATTTTTTCTTCTGCGCCTTACAATAAATAACCTCTGCTGGTTTAATCGTTTGCAGTAATTTATCCATGTACTCGGCATTTCCCTCCGCACATAAAAACTCGCCTGTAGAAATATCTACAAAAGCAATTCCATATTGATCACCATCCATATGAATGGTTGCTAAGAAATTATTGTTTTCATTGTCCAGCATTTTATCGCTGGTGGCTGTTCCCGGCGTAACTAATTCTGTTACCCCACGCTTTACAATACCCACTGCTTTCTTAGGATCTTCTAACTGATCACAAATAGCTACGCGATAACCTGCACGCACTAATTTATGCAAGTAAGTATCCATACTATGATGAGGAAAACCAGCTAAGGCATCATTCGTGCCGCCATTGTTTCTCTTGGTGAGTGTAATGCCTAACACCTCAGAAGCAATCACTGCATCTTGTCCAAAGGTTTCATAAAAATCACCGACACGAAAGAGCAATATCGCATCTGGATATTTATTCTTAATCGTGCTGTGTTGCACCATTAATGGGGTCAGTTTTTTCTTTTTTGTCGCTTTTGCCATAAACAATTAAAGATGAAAAATTAAAGATTAAAAATTTATAAGCCTTGAATTGTCTCTAATAGTTTTACCCGAATTGAATCTTTCTATTTATTCGGTGTATTACTCTTGCTTGAGAGTATAATTTTAGCCAGTATTTTCTTTATTTCTTCCACTTCATTATATAATTTATCAAAATCTTCTTGATTGATATAATCCGTTTCAAATAATAATCGCAGCCAATAGGATGTTTCTCTTGCCTCTTTATAAGATATATACAATTTAGCAATAAAGTCTTTTCTACTTTGACCACCGATTGCCTCTTCTACATTTGCACCAATGGAAGTAGCACTTCGTAATAATTGCTTAGATAGCACAAACTCTCTTTTTTCAGCTTGTAGTTTCTTATAAACTTCAATAGCCATTTTGGCAAATTGAAAACTCTTAGATTGTATGATATTCGGTTTCCCCAATTTTTAATTTTACACTTCTAATTTATAATTAATGCTTACTCTTCACAACCAAGAACCAATTCTCACCCGTTTGTAAATAGCCATATTCATAACAGAAGAAATAGGTATCACCTTTTTTATTTTGGATGGTATGGGTGTGATAATCAAAGTGAAAACCTTCTTTAACGAACTGGTCTTTGTGCATTTTCTTATTTGGCTCGCTACCTAATATTTGCTCCAAGATATTTCTATTGCGCTTGAGCTTATTATTGATGTTGCGTACAATTTTATTTACACTTCCTTTGACCACATTGTTATATGCATTGCGGCAGTAGTCATTACAGAATTTTTTATCTGCGCGTCCTATTACTTTCTTCGCGCATTGTAAGCATTTCCTTTGGGCATCCATAAAATGAAATTAAATCATTTTTCAATAAAACGGACAAAATCAGATTTATGCCGAAATAAATTTATCCGAATAGTTGCCAAACTCTTCGTTCATAAATGAGCATCGGTATAATTAACTATTATCTAACTGCCAAGGCTTGAAGGGTTACGTAACTTTTTGTAATTTGCTTTCACACAAAACTAAATAATTTATTATGGGAAAATTTGAAGTATCAACAAGAACGAACGGCGACTATCAGTTTAACTTAAAAGCAGACAATGGTCAAGTAATCATGTCTAGCCAAGGGTATAAATCTAAGGAAGCTTGTATGAATGGCATTGAATCTGTACGTAAAAACGGCGGAGATGAAAACAATTTTGAAAAGAAAGAAGCGAGCAATGGCAAGCAGTTCTTTAACTTAAAAGCGGGCAATGGTCAGATCATAGGCAGCAGCCAAATGTATGCAGACGCTGGCGGTCGTGATAATGGTATAGCATCAGTAGGAAAAAATGCTCCTGACGCTGATGTTGTAGAAGTGACTGAATAATTCAGCGCAATTAATTAATTGAAGCCACGGACTTTTTGTTCGTGGTTTTTTTTATGGGTAAAATTTTATTCCTAAGAAAACATCAATATAATTTCTAAAATTTTCTACTCCAGTATTAAGATGAATTCTTCTTTTTTTCCTTAATACTTTTTTTATATGAAGTGTGTAATATGCCGAAATTTTATAGTCTACTTCTTCTTTAAAAATTGATGTTTGAGCATCTATCCAGAGTTGCTCTTTAAAGAAATCATGACCTGCGTATACGATTACACCAAAGTCATTGCTATTATGTAATAGGTAATCTACACCAGCACCAAAAGAAGTGTTCTTACTTACAGGAAATCTATAGCGTAATTTATAATTTGTATAAAATACGTTGTTACTAATAAAGTCAAAAAACCTTCTGCGAAAATTAAATCTTAAGTTATCACTAGATTCATTAAGATTTTTGGTGATTAATCCCGATTTGCCAATTTTAAAATTAAAATCATAGTTCCTGCTAAATTCTACCCGTTTTTGACCAATTAAATGCTGCAAAGAAATCATTGTAATAATATTCCTTTTTAGAATGGGTGGTACCCAATAACTAATATAATAACCTGTTGGAACCCTTGATGTGCCAAAGTAGCCAAGCCCAATCCTTTTATATCGAACCGCTATTGTTTTCATGTACCCCCTTGAATAACTATAATTAGGCTTAAGATCTATTTGATTATAAAAGCTATCGCCTCTAGCTTTTAATTTTAATGTATCCTTCAACCTCTTAACGAGCAAAGTCGCAGTTTTAGCTTCTGTAATATTTTTTTGAGACTCGGGATTACTAAAACTCTTGAAACTTGTATCTGAATTTAGAATAAAATATAAATTATAATATGTCCCATGAATAAATGATTGCCAGTTTTCAATTTTATTAGAAGAATTAAGATTTACAAATTTATCCTGCCAAATAAATTTTTGTAAATGCTGGACTAATCCTTTTGATATATAAGTAGTATCTGATAGAGTATAATTCTTCTTACTTCTTTTATTATGCGTAACCTCAATAGAATTAATTATTCTACCAATTATACTATCATGTTTACTAAATATTTCGACGTGTTGGTTATCATCCTCAAAACGAAAGTAATGGCCTATTTGAGAATAACTAAATAGAGAAAAGGAAAAAAGTATAATATTTAAAATCAGAAACTTCAATTACAATAAAGTTAGCTTAAAAAACCTATTCCTCCATCTGCGCATAATGCAGCCCTTCCTTACGCTCGCCCTATATATTCTTACCACAAATACCACAATACTCCGCTTCATTATATTTATTACCGCAGTGCACGCAACCAGGAGGATTTTTCTTGGGTAAAGCCCATACCAATAATACACCTCCAATAGGCGTAATTATTATACAAGCGATTAAGCTTCCCCAAAAACCAATGATTGATCTCTTCCCTTCTGTCCAACAAAAAAGGAAGGCAATAGTGAGGTATAAAAATATTCCAAGAGACGGTAAAAGATTCATAATATGATGGTTTAAAGTTAATTCATAATCCAATTAAAAATACCTTTGTACTACGCATGGCTAAAACCATAAAACTCACAGAACTTCCTTTTCGTAAACGAGCTATTATTAAACGTTTTACAGAAACATCAATCTACGTAAGCTTAATGGAAATGGGCTGTGTACCAGACGAAGAGATTGAAATAGAATTAAGCGCTCCCTTAGGTGATCCGCTGTCCATAAAAGTAGCTGGTTATAACTTAAGCTTACGCAAGGCGTATGCTGAGAGTATTTGGGTAGAAATGATTTAAATTCGCTAACACTTTGCTTACTTCATACGTTACTATATTATGATCAAGAAATCGTTCATCCTCAGTCTAAGTGTATTTACTCTTCTATTTGCCTTAACGGTATTATTCCAATCCTGTAAGTGCGAACAAAAAGTATGCAACTTTACATTTAATGTTTCAGATGCTTACGAAGAGGACACCCTCAATAGGAATATTAATGATGGGATTGATACCAGCCTTAAAGGCATTCACTTTTCATTTATCGCATTCAACGAAGCTAATAACCCAGCCTGTGCATGGGAGAGCCTTGGCTTTAGCTCAGCTTATGCAACTACGATTTATTGTAAGGTGCTTAACCCTATTGTTGCCAACTCTTATATAGTAAGCTTAGATAGAGATATTAGTTTTAACAGCACCAATATTCCTGCTGGCACAAATCTGATTAATTATACAGCGTTTAAAGATCACTGGACCATAGATAATGTAGACGAAGGAGCCCGTGGGAGCGCCACTATTTTTGGTATCGTAAAGCTGGACACTACATTATCTAATCAAATACAATTCGATACAGCAAAGTATAATGTGACCTTTGGATTCTCTACCTCAGATGGACAGGATATGCGGGGTAACTTAGATGTGATATATAAGCTTTAAGAGCTAAGCATTACTTCCATACATACTCTTTCTTAATTTGCTTACGAAGCTTGCCTACAAAATGCATGGTGGCAGGACAGAAGGATAAATTCTGAGCATATACGTGATTGTAATCCCCAAAATCTTTCTTATCGAAATGAGGGAAGCCTGCACAGTCGCTCGGACGTACTTCGTATATACTACACTTATTATCTTCTAAGTCTAAGAATTGGCAAGGCGTGCTTTTGTTTACGATATCTCCATTATCTTCATCTACATCCAACCACTTTTCTTTAAATGCTTTTTGCGTCATTTTTAAATGAGCAGATATTCTTTTTACATCCGTTGGTGTAAAGGTGGGTGTCATTTTCTTACAACAGTTTCCACAGTCTAAGCAGTCTACTTTGGCCCATGTTTCTTTTTCAATGGGTGCCGTCATTTTTTCTATATCAGCAACATAGAATTCATCAAATTTCTTAAGAAACTTCTTATAAGGTTTCTTTTTTTCTTTGAGTTCTTTCTTAAATTTTTTAAGCATAATTATGGGAGTACGTCAAATCCAAACTTGTCGCGCAAAGCTAAGAGATGTTTATTGTCTTGCGCCAATTCTTCAAATATTTCTCGCTTACTTTTTACGTATTCTGTAGCCTCTGGTTCTTTCTCAGTAAATTTTATTTCAAAATTCTCATGATGAAAATGCTCGGCCAACTCCGCCTTAATTTGCATCTTTTGTTCCTCATATAAGTCTTTGGCCAGTGTGGGTGCCTTTAATTCCAAGCAATCATTTTCCCATATAACTTCAGTACTATTTATAGAACTTTTATAAAAACCTTTTTCTTCTATAAAACGATCAAATATTATTTGCAAAGGCTCTTTAAGATTATCTAAATCGATAGCAATGGGCTCCTGCCTGTTTTGATCCGCCTCTTCTATTTTCTTACGTTGTAAGTCTTTTATTTTTCTAAGCGATGAGAGTTTTACTTTGCCATAATTAGAAGGTTCTTCTTTAGCTATAGATTGGGCTGTTGGTACTGCTTGTTCAACAGGAACAGCAGACTTAGGCTTTTCTAATGTAGGCTCCTCAACGGGCGCAGGCGCCGACTCTTCAACAACCGCTGCAGAATCAGTTGGTGCTGCAACTTCCTCTTTTTCCAGCTTATCATCGACTAATAATATAGGTGCTGCCTTACGGAAATGATAAATGACTTCGCTTTGGCTATTTAGTTTTTTTTTTAGCAAGGCATCGCCTTCTTGTACAATTTCTACAGCACTTTGTAAGTGACATAGTTTTATAAGACATAGCTCTAATTGTAATCGTTTATTCCGCGAGCTGCGCATCGTATTCTCGGCAGTGCTTGCAATAGATATACCATTTAGTATCATGGAGTAACTCACAATATTTGCCTGCTGATAAAATTTCTTTTTAATACCTTCTGTAACATCTAAGAGTATAGCCATCTCTTTATCGCGGCATACCAATAGGTTTCTATAGTGCTCTGTTAGACCGCTAATAATATTATCCGGCTCAAAACCTTGTGCCAAGACTTTCTCCGTTTGTAATAGCGTACTGCTTACGTCTTGCATGGCTATACTCTCAATCATTTTAAAATAATAATCGTAGTCAAGTATATTTAAGTTTTCCAGCGCACTTTCGTAGGTAATATTTTGCCCACTAAAGCTCGCTACTTTATCCATGATAGATAAAGCATCACGCATACAACCTTCACTCTTTTGAGCTACTAACTGCAGTGCGTCCTCTTCGTATTTAATACTTTCCTTATCACATATTGCTGATAGATGGGTAACGACTTCTTTGGAAGAGATGCGCTTAAAATCAAAAATCTGACAGCGAGAAAGTATCGTTGGTATAATCTTATGTTTCTCCGTTGTGGCCAATATAAATATGGCATAATGCGGTGGCTCCTCTAAGGTTTTAAGAAAGGCATTAAAGGCACTGCCCGACAACATATGTACCTCATCTATTATATAGACTTTGTACTTTCCTCCTTGCGGTGCAAAGCGCACTTGCTCCGTGAGCTCACGAATATGTTCTACACCATTATTACTTGCTGCATCTAATTCATAGATGGCAAATGAGTTATTATCCTGAAATGAATGACAAGATGCACACTCGCCACAAGCTTCTAACTTATCCGTTTGATTGGTGCAGTTTATTGTTTTTGCCAAGATGCGTGCACAACTCGTTTTACCAATTCCACGCGGACCTGTAAATAGAAATGAATGCGCCAACTGATTATTTTTCATAGCATTCTTGAGCGTTGTTGTAATATGCTCCTGACCTACTACCTCGTCAAAGGTTTTGGGTCTGTACTTCCTTGCTGAAACTATATAATCGTTGGCCATGTGAGAGTGTCAAATATAAGATGTTTGCTTGTTTTTTGTTTTTCGTTTAGGTGTTTAGTTGTGGTGTTGTGGAGAAGTTTCAAGATTGACAGTCAGGTTGAGCTTATCGAAGCAACGCGAACAATTTAATTCTCGCCAAAAGACTTTGACAATCCCGATAATTATCGGGACAGTCTGACCTACTTTTGTATTTAATGTCCTTCGGAAAAAAAATCAGTCACTACTTATCGCTCGTCAAGTTTTCGCATACCATTTTTGCGCTACCATTTGCCTTGATTGGCCTTACCTTGGGTATTCAGGCTAATATATCGAATTCTATTATTGATGTTTCGCGTATTGATTTCCAAGATTTAAATATTTTTAAATCGCTTGCGTTGGTTGTTCTCTCAATGGTTTTTGCACGCAATGCGGCCATGGGTTTTAACCGCTATTTAGATGCAGACATTGATGCAAAAAATGAACGTACAGCGCTGCGCGAGGTACCTGCTGGAGTTGTTAGTAGTAAAAACGCATTGTTGTTTGTGATAATAAATTGCATACTCTTCGTAGCAACTACATTTTTTATCAATTCCATTTGTTTTTACTTAAGCCCTGTGGCTTTATTTACTATTCTCTTTTATAGTTATACCAAGCGTTTTACCGCGCTCTGTCACTTGGTATTAGGTGTTGGCTTGTCCTTAGCTCCTATTGGTGCTTACTTAGCCGTTACAGGGCATTTTGATTCATTGCCTCTCTATTTTTCAGCTATAGTATTTACTTGGGTTAGTGGTTTTGATATCCTCTATGCATTGCAAGACGAAGGTTTTGATAGCCAATACAACTTACATTCTATCCCTGTTTTACTAGGTCGGAAAAACGCCATGCGTGTTTCGCGCTTATTGCATCTTATTACGGCTATACTTATTTTAATTCCTGGCATTATTACTTTCTCTTATTTCTATTGGGCAGGCGCACTCATCTTTATTGGTTTGCTTATATATCAACACACACTAATTAAAGAAAATGACATTAGTAAAATCAATTTAGCCTTTGGCACAACCAATGGTGTGGCTTCGGTTGTCTTTGCGCTGTTTGTTATTGTTGATGTATGCTTTCACTTTTATGGAAATTATTATGATGGTATGACTTGGATACAAGAGGCTATAAGGTCTTAATAAAGCCTCTGATTAACTATCTTTAATCAACCAATGCGCTTTACACTTAAACTTATTTTTACTTGGCTGTTGAATATTATTTTAGGTAGCATTGCTAATATTTGGGTTATCCTTATACTTGATGGCAGTATTTATAAACCTCAATATATTCAAAATGGCTCAGACTGGTTTACTATTTTTATCGGCTGCACTCTTTTTTCATCTGTATTATCGCTTTTGTTACTTTTCCCATTGTTCGCTTTATATGCCGTTGCTAAATCTCGGAATGCCTCAGTACATAAATATTTAGTTTGGACCTATTGGATAAGTACAATTGTTTTTGGTAGCTGTATATCTTTAGTTTATGGATTAACCATGTTACATTTTCTGGTGGCGTATATTTTTCTTGCTATTCCATTGTTCTGGCTTATTCTTAAAGTTCAATTATTCAATTTTTGGAAAAAGTAGAAGTTAGCACTTCGAGCTTTGACTGTACCTTTACAAAAGTGTCAAGAATACTCGCCATAGATTACGGAACCAAGCGCTGCGGACTAGCTGTTACGGACAACCTACAAATTATTGCCAAAGGCCTAGAAACAGTGCATGCCAAAGACCTTATGGACTTCTTGAAAGATTATTTTGAAAAGGAAATAATAGAGCGCGTAATAATCGGACTACCCAAAAATTTAAATAATGAGGACACCGATGCAACGGAGCATGTGCGCCGATTTGTAAAGTTCTTTAAGCGCAGCTTCCCAGACCGTATTATTCAGACGGTAGACGAGCGATTTACCTCCAAAATGGCTTCTGATGTTATTGCCCAGAGCAATCTTAAAAAGAAAGACAAAAAGAATAAATCCTTAGTTGATGAGATAAGTGCATGCATTATGCTACAATCTTATTTAGAAATGAAGAATAATTCGTTTACTTAGTCAGATTCATTTTCGAATGGTAAATTCTGATAATTCTTACAAGATCAATGTTCTGTACTTCGTAGACTATTCTATAATTCCCTTCTATCAATTCTCGCAATGTATCTAATTCAAACTCTGGAACGATACGACCTATGTTAGGAAAGTTAATCAACACTTCTACCCTATTAATTAATTTATCACTTAATCGATTAGCATAAATTACACTGTCTTGAGCAACATAATTATAGATTTGGTGCAAATCATTTATTGCTGGGTTTGTCCATTCAATTGTTGCCATTCGTTCAGTTTAGCTTTAACCAATTCGTGACTTTGTACATCATCATTTTCCGATGCGTTTAGCCCTTCCTTTACTTGTTCAATAAATAGTAGTCTGCTAATTACATCTTCACTAGTTATTTCCTCAGGAAAGCTCTCTATTAACTTTATTAAGTCCTTACGCTTCATGTTATCTAAGTTACATACTTATTTTGAAAGAAGTTCAACTATTTTTCCCGAAATTTGCATTTATGATTTTACCTGTTGTCGCTTATGGACATCCCACCTTGAGAAAGATGTGTGATGATATTGATGCTGATTATCCGAAATTAAAGGAAGTATTAGAAAATATGTGGGAAACGATGTACCACAGTGGTGGTATTGGCTTGGCTGCTCCTCAGGTAAACTATCCCATAAGAATATTCTTGGTTGATAGCGAGCAATTAAAAACAATGGCCGAAGAAGATCCAGATAATAATGATCCCTTTGAAGGAGAAGCTATAAAGCAAGCGTTCATTAATGCAGAAGTTGTAGAAACCGGTGGCACGCCCTGGAAATTTAACGAGGGTTGCCTTAGCATACCAAAAGTACGTGCCGATGTTGAGCGAGATGAGACAGTTACCATTCGCTATCAAGATGAAAATTTTGAAGAGCATGAGCGCACCTTTGATGGTTTAACAGCGCGTATCATATTACACGAGTACGACCATATCGAAGGAAAGTTATTCATTGATTACCTTACACCACTTAAGCGTAAAATGCTTAAAGGAAAACTAAACGATGTAAGCAAGGGAAAAATGAAAGTAGATTATAGAATGTTGTTGCCTTAAAAATTATTCATGACACACGAAGCCATATCGGTATTTGATATTTTTAAAATAGGCATTGGACCCAGTTCATCTCATACCTTGGGACCTTGGAAAGCATCTTTGCTATGTATTGAGGAGCTCACGCATAGCAATCAATTACTCGCAGTAAAAAAAATACAAGTATTACTTTATGGCTCATTAGCTAAAACAGGCATTGGACATGGTACCGACCTAGCAGTACAATTAGGGCTATGCGGTTATGACCCAACCACTTTTCAACCCGATGATATTCAGCCAATACTGGATGAAATAAAAGAGAAGCAAACATTAAATTTTGCACAGAAAAAAGAATTAAATTTTAATCCTACAGAAGATATCATTTTCTATATGGAAGAAAGTTTGCCTTATCATCCCAACGCGATGAGTTTCTTAATAGCATTAGAAAATGGCGAACAAATATCAAAAACATATTATTCCATTGGCGGAGGCTTTGTAACCAAAGACAATGATGATAATCCAATGACTACAGCCATTGAATTGCCTTTTGAAATAGACTCGGCAAAACAATTAGAAACGCATTGTTTAAAAACAGGTTTAAGCATTTCTGAAGTTGTATTTGAAAACGAAAGCGAGTGGCGTGGTGAGCAAGAAACCATAAACGGCCTGTTAGCCATATGGCAAGTAATGGAAGATTGCATTTATCGCGGTTGCCAACAAGAAGGAATATTACCTGGCGGTTTAAATGTAACCCGTCGTGCTAAAAAATTATCTCAAAAATTACTGAAGGGCCAATCCTATAATAATTACGAAGAATGGATACACGCCATAGAAAATAGTCCAGACATGAGCGGACAAAACTTTCGTTACACCTTAGATTGGGTGAGTTGTTTTGCCTTAGCTGTTAATGAAGAAAATGCAAGCTTTAGTCGCGTGGTTACAGCTCCAACCAATGGAGCAGCTGGCGTTATCCCGGCAGTACTACATTACTACTTGACCTTCTTTAAGGTTGATAAACAAAAAGCTATTCAAAAGTTCTTATTAACGGCCGGTGAGATTGGCAGTATATTTAAAAAGCGAGCAACCATATCCGCAGCCATGGGCGGTTGCCAAGCAGAAATTGGCGTGAGCAGTGCTATGGCCGCAGCGGCACTTTGCGAGTGCATGGGCGGTACAGTAAAGCAAGCTTTAATGGCTGCCGAAATAGCTATGGAGCATCACTTAGGTATGACTTGTGACCCCATTGGCGGCTTAGTACAAGTGCCATGTATTGAACGCAATACCATGGGAGCCATTAAAGCAATCACGGCAGCACAACTCTCATTACAATCCAATCCATACGATGCCAAAGTAAGCTTAGATAAAGTGGTAAAAACCATGTTGGAAACAGCCATGGATATGAATACAAAATATAAGGAAACAAGTGATGGCGGACTAGCCATTAATATTCCAATAAGCTTACCTGAGTGTTAGATTATTAAATACCTTTATTTCAACTTATGAAAAAAATATTTTTACTAAGCATAGTCTGTGCGACTGTAATCTTTAGTTGCAAATCCAAATTAAAGTCAGATTTCAATTTCTTAATGGGTTCTTGGAAACTAGAAACTAGCGATAGTACTTATATCATCGAAAAATGGAATAAGGTTGATAGCCTGAACTATGAAGGTTTGGTCTATAATATTTCACCTAATGGAATGGAACTGAGCGAAGAATTAAAAATTGAAATATCAGATGAAGGTATTTATTACATACCAATCATTGGCGTAATAAGCGAAGACAACCCCATATTCAAGTTTAAATTAGTAAGTCAGGATAATGGCCTGCACATTTTTGAAAATAAAGAAAATGAATTCCCCACTCAGATTTCATACCAATTAATAGACGACAGCACATTGCACGCTGCATTAATTGACAGTGTTGGAAATATTGCAACCACTTTTAAATATCAAAAAACGGCCGAGTAATGCAAAAGAAAAGCATGGATGAGTTGCAACGCTTAAGCGTTGAAGAATTTAAAAAAGCATCCAAAAAAAACGTAATAATACTATTGGAAGATGTTCGCTCCATGCATAATGTAGGCAGCGTATTTCGTAGCTCGGACGCCTTTTTAGTCGAAGGAATAATCCTCACAGGTGTATCTCCGAGACCACCTCATAGAGACATTCATAAAACCGCACTAGGCGCTACCGAAAGTGTTGCTTGGCGTTATGAGAAAGAAGCGCCTGTAGCCTTAGAACAGTTAAAAGAAGAAGGCTATAAAATCGTTTCCGTAGAGCAAGTGCATAATAGCATTTCACTGAATGACTTTAAGCAAGCCACTGATGAAAAGTTAGTATTAGTATTTGGTAACGAAGTAAATGGCGTAAGCGAGGAAGCCATTGCATTAAGTGATACGTGTATTGAAATTCCGCAACACGGTAGCAAGCATTCTTTTAATATTAGTGTAAGTGTTGGTATTGTTCTTTGGGAGGTTTTGAAGTAAAATTATAAATTCTGCAAGAAATCTCCCCTTTGTCCCGATAGTTATCGGGAGGGGACTAAGGGGGTGGATAATCTCGTTAATAAAGTCTAGTAAATCAAACACATTAAAATTATAATTTACTTTTAAAACACAAATGTCTTCAAACAATAATTCTAACTATAACAAAAAACTACAGCCCAACGCCAATAAATTGCGTAAGGAAATGACCAAGTCTGAAGCCTGTTTATGGAAATTTGTTTTATCAAAAAGACAAATGCGCAATTATCAGTTTAGGAGACAAAGACCGATTGATAATTATATAGTTGATTTTGTATGCTTACCCTTAAAGCTAATTATAGAAGTAGACGGAAGCACGCATGATAATGAAGTGCAATATGCTAAAGATAAAATAAGGGATGAGACATTGAAGTCTTTGGGATTTACAATACTTAGAATTAATGATAGTGATGTATTGACTAAAATTTCTTCTGTTACTAATCTTATTGGGTGTTGGATTGATGAGCATGCTGTTGTTCCACCCCCTAGCCCCCGCCAGCGGGGGAAATCTTAGATTGCTAATCAATCTTACTTAAAGGATTATCTTCTTCCGATTTTAACATTTTTCTTAAGAGCTTCCAAAAAATCGGAATAAGGCCAACTAATAATGCAAGAGATACTATTTCGTCATACGGAACTTCATACAGGTTAATACTTAACTTTCCATCGTTACATGCTGTACATGATAATAATCTGATATTACTATTAATGAACGAAATTACTACTATTGAAATCCAAATAAAAAAGATTGATGACGCGACTAATAGCCAATAGTTAGTTTTAATTTTAGAACGAAAAAACAAAAACAAAATTGATAAATAAATTCCCAACGAAAATAGATATGGATTTTTAGGAAACAGTCTGAAGTTCTTGCCAACTAAGGTTAAGTTTCCATTTGTTGACCATTTATACAAGAATTGAATATACCGTCGATAATAAATTTCTAAGTAAGAAGTCAAAAATAATCCGGCAAAAAATAATATGAAACATATTAAAATTGTAAAAATCACTCTCCTCATTCTCAAATCAATTTACTCCTCTTCCTCATAAAGCTCTTTCTTTTGAACAACTTCAACTTTATCTCGGTTATTGAGCGTTCGAGCAATGGCGCCATATGGAGCAACTAGTACTTTTTGATTAGCTTTTAAACCGGTCAGTATTTCTACAAATCGATTATCTTGTAAGCCCGTTTTTACCTCTCGTAGTACAGCATAGTTCGTGCTATCTATAAATACGTATTCTTTTATAGCATCAGAATAACTGCCTTCATTCTCATCTTCAACTCTTGTTGTTACTGCATTAATTGGCACGGATAATACACCGCCCTTTTGCTTTGTAAATATTTCTACACTTGCACTCATACCAGGTCTAAAGGGTGAGCGCCCTGGATTGGCATCTAATAAATCTTGATAGCTTGTTACATCCAATGTTACACTAACCGTATAGTTTGTTACTTGGTCATTCATGGATGCAACTTGCGTAACACCACCAGGATTACTTTGTGATATTTGCGTAACAACACCACAAAAAACTTTATTGCCGTATGCTTCAATTTCTATATCCGCACTGTCGCCGTATTTTACTTTTACAATATCATTTTCTCCTACCTCAACATCGACTTTCATTTCGCTTAGATCGCTAATGCGCATCATTTCCGTTCCGGCCATTTGTGCTGTACCCACAACGCGCTCGCCTTTCTTTACATAAAGAACAGATACTACACCACTCATAGGCGCGTAGATTGTTGTGCGTTGTAAATGCTGTCGCGCCTCACTTACGTTGGCTCGAGCACTAGCCACGCCATATTGATTTCCTTTTATTGTTGCCATGGCAGCATTATAATTTGCTTGCGCACTTTTATATGATGCAATGGCTGTTTCAAACTCTGCTTGGCTTATTACCTTCTTATCAAATAATTCTTTATTTCTAAAGTAGGTAGCACTTGCTTGGTCCAACTGAGCTTGAAATTGTTCTCGCTGCGCTTTCGCATTTTGTACGCCAGATTTTGTTTGGTTTAATTGTGCTTGTGCTCGATTAACAGAAGAGCGATAAGTCGAAGAATTTATCGTGGCCAATAACTGTCCTTTACGAACGGTATCACCTTCATATACTTTTAGAACAATAATCTCACCAGAAACATCGGGACTAATTTTTACTTCTTTAACTGGATATATTTTTCCGCTTGCGCTCACACTCTCTACAAGAGTTCTTTTTTCGGCATTATCGATAGCAACTTTTGTTACCTCCTCTTTATTAATAACACCTGTCGCTGCTAATATTAAATAGAGAACAACGAGGAATAATACAATTCCCAATATCCAAAAAAGAGTTTTACGTTTCATTCAATTCTTTAAAGTTTAATTGGGTTACCCATGTAGTAGTCTAAAACTTTTAATTTAAAAAGCATCTCATACTTAGCACTCAATGCATTAGAACTAGCCTGGTTATAACTGTTCTGCGTTTGAGTATATTCAAAGGTTGAAAGCATACCAATATTATAACGCTGAATACCAAAATCTAAGGCACGCTTAGCTGATGTTTTTTGACTTTCGGCCGCTTTATATTTTTGTAATGCAGCTTGCGCTTCCAATCTTGCTTTGTATACATCTTGTCTTAAGTTCAACTGTTCTGTTTCCAATGCAATTTGCTGACTTACTAAACCAACTTTTGCACGTTCAATATTTGTCTTGTTTACTAAACCATTAAAAATTGGAACGTTTAAAGTAAGTGCAATATTAGAACGCACATTATTACTTAACTGCGTACCATAAGGTATTGTTCTTGTTGCAAAATCATATTGGGGAGTTGTCAATGGATATTGTGTACCGCCTACATTTACAAAACCAACTGAGCGCTCTCCGGCATATGTTTGTCCGGTAATTTCTTGAAAGTTAGAAGAGAAACTTGTACCAATATTACCACCTAAGAATAAAGAGGGATACTGCGAGGCACGCGCTAAGTCTAATCCTTTACGAGCAGACAACAAATTTAAGTAACGAGCTTTTACACGATGTAAATTTTTCATTGCTAAGTCATATACTCCTTCGGCATTGGGTAAGTCGTAGGCTAAGAACGTTTGTTCAGCATCAATGCTTGGTGCTGCAATGTCAAAATCTTTGTCAAATGAGAAATTCATTAAAGCGCGCAATTGTAATAAGGCTAATTGCTCTTCGGTAATAGAAGTTATTAAAGTAGAACTATCAGCTGCTACTTGCGCTTGCATTTGTGCAACATTTAGTTCAGGTAGTTTTCCAGCATTTACAAATTGTTGGGTTTGTCTTAATTGTGCTTTGTCCGTCTTTAATTGCTCTAAGGATACATTTACTTGCTCACGTGCTAGTAATATGCGTAAGTAACCGGTTGCAATATTCAATGCAATATCGTCTTGTAATTGTTTGTAGGTTTCTTCGGCAGCTTGTAAGCTTAATTTGTTTTGCTCTATTTCATTCTTTTTTTGAAACCAACCGAATAATAATACTTGAGAGTTCAAGCCGGCGTTATTAAATAAGAAACGCTGATTTACAAATTGGTTAGTTGTTGGGTCAATACCACGACCATAACTATTACCAATACTTACATCACCATTTAAATTGGGATAGCGTGATGCTTTACTTTGTTCATAGGTTAGCTCAGACATTCTTCTAGTCAACTCTGCATCAGAAACCTGGAGATTGTTCTCTCTTGCATATTGTATGCAACGCTCTAAAGTCCATACACCTGTATCATAATTACTTTGATTGTTTGTAACACGAAACGGAGGTGCAACTTTTGTTCTTTTTACAGGCCTTTTTTCTTTAACCTCTTCTCGTTTTTTTTCTATTACAACTTTCGTTGGTTCAACTTCCTTGACCGGTTGTACTAGTTCTTCTACCACTTCTTTTACGGGCTCTTTGACCTTTTTTATAGGTGGAGTTACTTGCTTATCCGTTTTTGATTTTTTTCTATATTCTTGCTTTGGAAAGCGAGAATATACATTCGTTGGATCAGGTGTCTGCGCTTCAATAGTCCTAATGAAGAAAAACGATAGTATAGTTATGAGTAATATATTTTTCATAAAAAAAGTAGTTTAAATAACTCCAAACGTAAAAATACAATAAGTATTCTGTGTGGCACTTTCATTTGCCTAAGAAAATGATAAAGGAACATAGATGATATAGACTTTAAATAAGACTATAATCATGGATTACCCGTGTATCTTATTGTCTCTTTTATGAACTTTGTTTTTTGATAAAATGGTATTTAGTATTATTGCGCAAAGAATATTCATTGCATTACTTCGTATTAGCCTTACTTTATCCAATTTCTATATTACCTTTTTGGGTCTTATATCTCATATCGGATTTTCTTTTTTTCATTTTATACAGAGTAATTGGTTATCGTAAAGATGTAGTATTAGATAACTTAAGTCAATCATTTCCGGAGAAGTCGGTCGCTGAGCTGGAAGTCATTTCCAAAAAATACTTTAAGAACCTATGCGATAGTATTGTTGAAATTATAAAACTGCTATCCATTAGCGAAAAGCAATTAAATAAACGAATGAAGGGAAACTGGGATATTGTAGGTAAACATGTCTCGAATGATAGAATAGCTCAGGCGTATATGTCTCATCAATTCAATTGGGAGTGGGGCACAGTCGTTGCAAATTATAATTTAGATAAACGATTTACAGGTGTGTATCTTCCGCTGAGTAGTAAAACCTTTGAATTAATTATGCAGCGTATCAGAACACGCAGTGGGACTCAAATCATTCCTATCCAAAACATGCTAAAAAAACTGGCTGAAGTTCAAAAGCAAGATATAACATGGGGCTTTATTGCGGATCAAAACCCTAGCGATCCACGTCGTTGTATTTGGCTAGACTTTTTTAATCGAAAAACCGCATTTGCCAAAGGCGCTGAATTTGTAGCTAAGCGCTATAATAATCCTGTATTCTTTGGAGAAATAATTAAACTACGAAGAGGTTACTATGAGATTAAACTAAAGCTGGCATTTGATAACCCTTCTGAAACCAAAGACGGTGATATAACCACAGCTTATGTTAAGTTTCTTGAAGCGTCAATCAAACGCCAGCCTGAGAATTGGGTTTGGTCACATCGAAGGTGGAAACACATTTTTAAAGATTAAGCGTTCAATTTCCAAATTCGCGGACCAAAGAGTAAAAATGTTTCGATATGATACAAATATGCGCAAAAATTATTGGAAATAAAAGCATGGTTAATAAGTTGGCTTTTCTTTATATTTTTCATAATAAAACATGCAGGATACAATAGTTTGGCACAATACTTGTATTATAACTTCTAGATTTAATACAATACAAGATTTCTTCATAAAACGAGATTAGCAACTCCCATAATTATATGGGAGTTGTTAATTTTATACTAAATAATAGTGATATATTAAGTATTACTCGAAATATTCGCTTCCAAAAAGGTTTTGGCACAATACTTGTAATACTATCAGTAGATTTAATACAATTTAAGAAATTAGACTAGTCCCGTATTCTTACGG
>CALIIL010000173.1 GCA_938017685.1 uncultured Chitinophagaceae bacterium | reverse complement strand
AAATGATAATAAGCTAGCTACAATTTACGAATAGCCTCTCGCCTACTTAAAGGCTCTAAATTTGTGCGCTTTATATAATCTAATACCCAACTTGGATTATGGTCGCCATAATCTCGTAAGGCCCACCCTATGGCTTTATTAATAAAAAATTCATTGGAGCCCAAATTAGCTTCAATAACTTTGCTTAATAACTCAGTATCGGTTTCTAACTTAAATTTTAGCTGAGCAATAATAGCCAATCGTCTTTTCCAAAAATTAGTGTCTTGCATCCAACTAGTTGATTTAGTATGCAGCAGGTTTCTATTATTTAGAAATATCTTTTTATTGACCAAAGAATTAACCATATCTACCGTGTCCCACCAAGCATTTTTCTCACAGAAAAACTCACTAATATCAATAGACCCAGCATTGTGTATCTTTTTAAAACTGGCTATGGTATCTAAGGCGTAATGATGCATCTCACGTTCAGGATAAGCAAAACATATTTTAGCAAATGGCAACAATTCATCAACATCTAATACAAGCTTCTTATTATGCAACTTTGTCAATGCTCTTCTTTGTTTTGTTTTTATTCCAAAAAAAGAGAACTGCCCTTTCATATAAGCATTCATTTTATCTGCATCAACATCATTACGATATTCATCCAGCCGATTATACATTTGACCGATATGCAGTTTCATTTCTATTATAAGATTTTTTTTATTATTCAAGGCTGCGTTCAATCGCCAGAAAGGTCTACAATCTCAACGAGTTTTGATATTCAATACTTATTTCTAACAAATATAATTAGAGACAATAAAATTCGGGAACTTGCTGATCTAAACACTGGGCAAAGGCAGTAATTCCTCATGAAATTTTATGAAAGCTGAGTGGCTAACTCCATGAGTTTAGCACAAAACACCGCACCGTATGTACCCAATGCATATCCTAAGACCGCCAACAATACTCCAACTGGAGCTAATGCCGGATGGAAAGCAGCTGCAATAATAGGCGCAGAAGCTGCACCACCAATATTGGCTTTACTACCTACAGCTAAAAAGAAGAAAGGCGCCTTAATAATCTTAGCAACAATGATTAATAAAATAACGTGAATAGCCATCCAAATGAGACCTAATAATATTAAGCCAGGGTTCTCTACCACTTTTGTAATATCCATTTTCATTCCAATGGTTGCTACTAATATGTAAATGAATACACTACCTATTTTACTTGCACCATACCCTTCCAAGTTTCTTGCCTTGGTAAATGATAGTAGCAGACCAAAAGTTGTTACTAAAACAATCACCCAGAAAAAGCCACTGGTAAGCGATGAGTTTTGAAAGCTCGGAATACTTTCAAAAAAAGTAACAATATGTGACGAAAAGAAATGTGCTAGAGAAGTAAGGAAAAAACCTACCCCTAAAATAATTATATAATCCTTAAGCTTAGCTTCTTTTTTTACTGCCTCACTAAAACTTGCTACCTTAAGTTTCAGTTCTTCTATCGCACTGGCATCAGCACCTAACCATTTGTCAATTTTAGCATTTTGTCCAATCCCTAATAACAATACAGCCATCCAAATATTAGCAACCACAATATCAATTAATACCATAGCACCATATTTCTCTGGATTATACTCATATACTTCAAACATGGCCGCTTGATTAGCACCTCCGCCAATCCAACTTCCTGCCAACGTACTTAGCCCACGCCATACCGCATCTACTCCTACTCCATCCACAGTTACAGGCCATATTTTAGCCATGATTAATATTGCTAATGGCCCACCGATAATAATGCCTACGGTAGCCGTAAAAAACATTATTAAACTCTTGCCACCCAATTTCATAATCGCCTTTAAATCTATACTTAAGGTCATAAGTATAAGCGATACGGGCAATAAATAGTTTTTAGCCATGGTGTAAGTCCCTGTTTCCTTTGCCGATATAATACCAAAGGAATTGAGTATGGCTGGCAGTAAATAACACATTAATAAAGCAGGAACGTATTTATAAAACTTCTGCCAACCGGCCGATTTAAGATTACTGGTATAAAAGACTACTGCCAAGCAAAGCATAAGCAAACCAAAAACAATCTTATCATCTGTAAATAATGCCATAGTATTCTATTATTATGGAAAACTACAAACAATTTCCCAATGCAAAAAGCTTCTTTGTATAAAGCGACTAATAATAGAAGCTAGTGCGCGTTTTTTAATTAATTTCGTTCCTTTCAAAATAAGGACAAATGAATATTCTATTATTAGGTAGTGGTGGTCGTGAGCATGCATTGGCATGGAAAATGAATCAAAGCGAAAAATGCGGTGCCCTTTTTATCGCTCCAGGAAATGCTGGCACAACTCAAGTTGGTCAAAATGTAGCATTGAATATTCATGATTTTGAAGCAGTCGCAGCCTTTTGTGTGCAAGAGAATATTCAAATATTAGTTGTTGGACCAGAAGACCCATTAGTGAATGGTATACAAGATTACTTTAAAGAAAAACATCCTTCAATTACAGTAATTGGGCCTTCGGCAGAGGCAGCAAAACTAGAAGGTAGTAAAGCGTATGCCAAAGATTTTATGGCGCGACATGGTATTCCAACAGCCGCTTATAAAGAATTCACTAAAGAGAACTATGACGAAGGCCTCACTTATATTGATAAACAAAAAACACCCATCGTATTAAAAGCTGATGGTTTAGCCGCTGGTAAAGGTGTAATCATAAGCGAAAGTCGTGAAGAAGCGAAAGAAGCTTATCGCGCCATGATTCAGGATGAAAAGTTTGGAACAGCAAGTAGTAAAGTTGTGATTGAAGATTTCTTAGATGGAATTGAGATGTCTGTTTTTGCGCTAACCGATGGTGAGCACTATGTTCTATTGCCCAACGCCAAAGATTACAAGAGAATTGGCGAAGGAGACAAAGGATTAAACACGGGTGGCATGGGGGCCATTTCTCCTGTGCCATTTGCCAATGATGTTTTTATGAAAAAGGTAGAAGACCAAGTTGTAAAACCAACAATTGCTGGCATCAAAAAAGATAAGCTTGATTATAAAGGCTTTGTCTTTTTTGGCTTAATCAAAGTAAATGATGAACCCTTTGTCATTGAATATAATTGTCGCATGGGCGATCCCGAAACAGAAGTGGTATTACCAAGATTAGAAAGTGACTTGGTAGAATTATTTATTAAGACCTCACAAACAAAATTGAACGAAGCAAGTGTTCAAATTAAAAAAGAAAGTTGCTCAACAGTTATATTGATATCTGGCGGCTATCCCGAAGCTTATCAAAAAGGCAAAGAAATTAAGGGTATAGTAGCTCATGAAGACAAACTCATATTCCATGCTGGAACAAAACAAGATGGAGACAATATACTGACTAATGGTGGTCGTGTACTAGCGCTAAGTGCTTATGGCAACTCACTAAAAGAAGCCTTGGCAACATCTTATACTATAGCTCAAGCCATTGATTTTGAAGGTAAAAACTATCGAACTGATATAGGTTACGAGTTTATAGATTAATACGAAACCTGAGCTTTAACACTTTTGTATCAGAAAAGATAATTATTTTGTAGTCTAATAGGGATGCGAAATTTATGTTTCATATTGTTTTTACTTGGTGCATCCGTAAGCACAACACATGCCCAAATTAAAACTACTCGAGGTGTAAATGACACTATTTTGGTCAGTGGCATAGTATGGGGCACAGATACGATCCCTTATGTTTTGTTGAGCGAAGTATATATACGCGATGCCAGATTAGACAAGTTCAAAAAAAACTACCCACGCTACACGAAGAAAGAATGGAAGCGCAAGAGACGTGGCATGACCAAGTACGAACGCTTGCGTTATAATGTATTTAAAACCTACCCTTATGCAGTTCAAGCATCAATAGTTATGGCTGATATTGATAGCGCTATGCAAGTGATAAAAAGCAAGGATTCTAAAGCGCTTTATAAAAGCAAGAAAGAAGAAGAACTCATGAAAGAGTTCAAAGGCGAGCTTGAAAATCTAACCATGTCTCAAGGAAAAGTATTAGTAAAATTAATTGCAAGACAAACTAATAAAGACTGCTACACGACCATTAAAGAGTTAAAGGGAGGATTTAACGCGCGTGTGTGGCAAACACTTGCTTTACTTTTTAAAAATGATTTAAAAGGTGGCTATGACGCAAGTGGTCGTGACAAAGACATTGAAAAGATAGTTTTAGAAATAGAACGAAATCCTTCCTTTAAAAATAGAAGAAGATAATAATCAAAAAACCTCTGTCTAAATTGTTTTAACTTTGTACTTCAATGCAAGTAAAAATATTAGCCATAGGAGCACACCCTGATGATGTAGAATTAAGCTGCTCAGGCACTTTATACAAACACAAACTAGCCGGTCAAAAAATAGCCATCGTAGATTTAACAGAGGGTGAACTAGGCTCTCGAGGTACCGTGGAAACTAGATATGCCGAAGCTAAAGCGGCTGGTGAGATATTAAAAATAGACGCTCGCGAAAACCTTCAAATGCCTGATGGCTTTATTGAGAACAACAAAGAAAACAGATTAAAAGTTGTAAAAGCGATACGTACTTATCAACCAGAAATTATTCTTTGCAACGCTCCTCAAGATCGCCATCCGGATCATGGACATAGTTCATCGCTTGTGCGCGATGCGGCATTTCTTGCTGGGTTAATAAAAATTGAAACGGGTCAAGCTCCTTGGCGCCCAAAGAAAATATTCTATTACATTCAAGATTATTATTTAGAACCAGACTTTATTGTAGATATATCAGAAAGCTTTGCAACAAAATTAGAGTCAATACGTGCTTACACAACACAATTTCATTCGAAGGAAGAAAGCAACGAACCTAAAACATATATAAGTTCAGAAAAGTTTTTAAAGACTATAGAATACAGAGCGCACCTATTTGGCAAAAGAATTGGTCGAGAATATGGCGAAGGTTTTTTACTTGCGACAAATCATCTTGGAATTAATTCTTTAGATGATATTGTATTACCTGAAATCGCTTAGAAAATATAGTTACCCTTTTCGTCGTACATGACAGCTGGTATTTTTTTCGTAGCATTGAAATAATCATAAGCACGTTTAAGTGTTACCCAAAACTTATGCTTTTCTTCTTCATCCTTATACTCACGTCCCAAAAAGTTTAACCCTTTTTCATTAAAATGGATGGGGTAAATATGAACGGGAATATACATCTGACCTGCAATGCGCGATTGCATACACAAGGTGTATAGTTCTTCAATAAATGGATTAGTCATGGGTAAGCAACCAACAGTCATACAGCCGCCATGTATATAAATATCTCCTCCAGGGTGAACTTTATCTACCGCATTAATGAGATCTGAATAGTTAGGATAGTTTACCAAAAGAGATAAATGATAATTACTTCTTGGATTAAAATCTTCTATAAAATAAAACCCTTCAGGTACTTGTCTATCACCTTCCCAACGCTTAGGCCCTAATATACCAGACAATGCACACACGCGATATTTTTTTATTAATGTAAATGTATCCGAGATACTGTTACGAGCGTACAATTCAAATTCATTGGTCGATTTAAAAGAACGCATAAATAGATGCTTGGAAGGATACTTAATACCTTTCTTTTTAAAAGCTGCTCTTAATACTTTATCATACTTACTATAAGCTGTTTTTACTCTATTCATTCCCAATTGAAAATTCTGAAAAGTATAATCTGGGTACTGAGGTTGCAAAGGCGGTTGAGCCTGAACCATAGTCCCTAAGAATAACACAGACATTAAGATAATAAAGTATTTCATATTACGAGGCCAAAAATAGCCTTTATAAAGCATATGAAATCATAAGAAAAACCAATATTTGCAATAGTTTACAACTTATTCACAATGTTAAGAATCGTAGTTTTAAGTGGTGCTGGAATAAGTGCCGAGAGTGGTATTAAGACTTTTAGAGACAGTGATGGTCTTTGGGAAAATCATAATGTACAAGACGTAGCAACGCCAGAAGCATTTGAACGGGCCCCAGAGCTAGTACTGCGCTTTTATAATGAACGTCGAAAAAACATTGCTGATGTGGAACCTAATGCCGCGCATAAAGAACTTGTAAGATTAGAAGAGAAATATGAAGTGAATATTATCACGCAAAATATTGACGACTTACATGAACGAGCCGGCAGTAAAAATATAACGCATCTCCATGGCGAAATATTTAAAATGTGTAGCGCGGTGGACAAAAATGTGTCATACCCATGTCATAAAAATATTGAGCTTGGTGATACTGCCCCTGATGGTCACCAACTAAGACCATTTATTGTATGGTTTGGAGAGGCTGTCCCAATGATGGACTTGGCAGAACAAATTTGCAAGAAGGCTGACATGCTAATCGTTGTGGGGACTAGCTTGCAGGTATACCCTGCCGCAGGTTTAATACATTCAGTGCCTAGTAATATTCCTATTTATTTAGTAGATAGAAACCCGCCGAGCGTTTCTGTTTCAGGACTTAAAGTGTATAATGAAAATGCAAGTTCGGGGATTAAGAAAGTGGTTGATGTATTGTTAAACGAGCTGTAGGGTTTATTTTTAAAAGCTGTAATATGCTTTCTAGAAAAAAATACTTAAACGCTTCATCACAATTTAAATATCTTTATTTATCAATGGTATTGGTTTGTTTAATTGCGTCTTGTCAGATTTTTTCAAAAGAGAAAAAAGAAGATAAGCTTGTCGTTAAATACGCCTTTGTACAAAAAGAAATTCCGGGACAGCAAGACGCGAAAATTAGAACCTATTTAAATTTAAAGTTTGAAACATTATCAGACCAAGGTTTAACAATGGAGACAATAACTTACCAAAACAAGATATATTCTTTAGATGCAAATAAGTTGAATTACAAAATTGATTTAAGTAAAGAAACTTCAAGAATAAAAAATAGCAGTAATCTTTCCAAAGGAGCCATTATTCACTACAAGAGAAATAACAAGCAAAAGGAATTATCTATACCAATCATCGAACAAAAAGAAGACCTCTACCTACCATAATTAAACAATATGAAAAAAATATTTTTACTCAGCATCTTATTCATTAGCATCCAATCCATGGCTCAGCAAAATGAGCCTGCGTATAAAGCTATGATGCAAGACAACAGCATTAACTTTTACGATGTATGTAATGTAGCTGAAACCTATTTTAAAACGATTGATAAAACCAAAAAAGGATCTGGTTACAAACCCTACTCTAGATGGAAAGCGGCCAATGAATATAAATACTTCCCAACAGGAGATAGAAGTGCTGTTGATCCATTCTTTGTTGAAAAAGAATTTATAAAATTTAAAGACAATAATAGCACTGCGCAAAACAAACTATTCCCAAACGGTTGGGAGGACTTAGGCCCCTACTCTATTGATAGTATTACAGGTCACTATGCGGCTGGGCTAGGACGTGTAGAAGATGTATACATTGACCCTAACAATACTAATACAATATATATTGGTTCGCGCAGTGGTGGTTTCTGGAAAACAAATGATGGCGGAAATACTTGGGCTGGAAATACTACAGACTTTCTTTTGGCTAGCGGTGTGAATACCATTAGCGCTTCTCCAACTAATTCCGACTCAGTATTAATCAATGTACGCAATGCTAATAATGGTATGTCTCACGGAATTTATAGAAGTATCAATGGCGGTACTACTTGGACACAATCTAACTTCAATCCAACAACTGTAGGTTTTGGCGGTTTGGGTTCTTACTTCTTTATTTATGAAGTGGCCTATCACCCTCGTGTGCATGATTTAGTTTTTGTAGCAACTTCAAGAGGCATTTATCGCTCTACGGATAATTTACAAACATGGACACAACTATATGGCTCCAATACAGTTCGTGAAATTGAGTTTCACCCTACGGATGATAATATTATCTACATCGTTAACTCAAGCTTTAGCAATGCCATTTTAATATCTACAGATCAAGGATTATCATATAATTCATCTAATACCTTAGTTGGGAATAATACTTGGAATATTAAAATAAGCACAACGCCTGCCTGTCCTAACTGTGTATACACAGCCAGTAACGATGGAGTGTGGCGCTCTCTGGATAGTGGTCAAAACTTTACACTCCTATCCACTCCGTCACAATCTTGTGATGCATTTGTTGTAAGTGACTTGGATACGTCAAATATGATTTATGGTAATTTAGATTTAGAACGAAGTACCGATGGTGGTCAAAATTTTAATCAAGCAACTTTTTGGTCTTTGGGTAATTCGAATGGTGCAGGTAATGGATTACAAACAAGTTATTTTACCAGTACAGATTACATTCATGCCGATTTAAGAAATGCTCGTTGTGTCAATGGAGTATACTATGTAACAACAGATGGTTTTTTATGTAAAAGCACAGACAATGGAGTGAATTGGCAAATACTCAGCAACAACATTGGCATCAGAGAAAACTATCGCTTAGGATTATCTCAAAGCAACCATAGAAGAGTTGTATGCGGCTCACAGGATAATGGTACAAGCATACATACAGAAATAGGATGGGTTGAGTTTTATGGGGCTGATGGTATGGAAGCCGTTGTACACCCAACCAATGATGATTGGATGGTTACAAGCCTACAATATGGTGGTCGCCGAAGAACACTCAATGGTGGGACCTCACAAGGAAGCGGCAAGCCAGATGGTAGCCCTGATGCAGATTGGTTGGCCCCTTTGGCAATAGACCCTAACAATCAAATGGTTGTTTATGACTTTAGAGAGGCCATTTATAAATCTACAGACTTTGCAGACAATCATACCATTATTGGTACACCTAGCTTTGGTGCAAATATTAAGCAAGCAGCTATTGCTGAAAACAATTCAAACATTATAATTGTAGCTCGTAACTCTGCTATCGAAAAATCTACAGATGGCGGTGTAACATTTTCAAGTATAAAAAATAACCTCCCGATTCGTTCGATAACGGATATAGCATTTGACCCTAAAAACGATGATGTAATTATTGTAACTTATGGTGATTATAATGCCAATAACTCTAAGGTATATATAACAACTAATGGTGGTAGTACTTGGAGTAACATCACTTACAACTTAGGTGATATGCCTATACGATCTGTAGTTATTGATCATACTAACGATGCTAATATTTATCTCGGAGCAGAAATAGGAGTTTATACTAAACCAATGAACGGCACAACATGGACCTTATTTAATACAGACTTACCGAATGTGGCCGTATTGGAATTAGATATAAATTATGGGTCTAACACCCTTAAAGCAGCTACTTGGGGGCGTGGCTTATGGGAGTATAATATTGTAGGACGCAAAGATTATCCAGCAATAATAACTACAGAAAATAGCTCACCACCAACATTAGACAAACCAAAAAAAGGCGTAGATCAATTAGTAACTTCTGTTATTTCTTATGATAATACATTAAGTGCCGTTTACTGCGAGTGGAGCACTAGCACTCCTACTTTTGGCAATATTATTCCAATGACGAATACAGTCGACTCTACTTGGGTAACCACATCACCATTGCCAGATGTTGCTGTTGGTACAAAAATGTTCTTTAAAGTATTTGCCGTAGGTGATAATAATGACACGACAGAAACCTATAAGTTTATGTACGAGCAACACCCATTTGACTATTGCGCAGCTATGGGCGATTCCGCTTCGGGTAATTTATATTTAGAAAATGTAACCATTGAAAATATCAATAACAATACCAACAACAATTTATATACCAACTACACCAACCCATGGCTAACACTTTATGCCGATAGTACTTATAACTTAGATGTAACAGCCAACACCGGTTGGGGAGAAAATGATTATGGTGCTTGGATAGACTTTAATAGTGATGCAGAATTTACGCAAGATGAAATTATTCTTTGGGAAATTGGGCCAGGTCAAAGTAATGTAAACAATACATTTACCGTACCCAACAATGCACGTGCTGGCGATACGGTAACCATGCGCATTAGACTATCTTATTGGGGGCAAGAACCAAGACCATGTGGCACACAATTTGGTGAGGTTGAAGATTATAATGTAATATTAAAAACAAATGGTCAAGCAATAGGTATTGAAGACATTACTAAAGCGAACCAAATAAAATTATACCCGAACCCTACCACGGGTAAAATTTATTTAGATTTTGCTGATGCCAACAAATATGACTACTTACTTAAATCACAAATTGGTCAGCTGATTGAAAAAGGTACACTAGACAACCAAAACAATGTCTTAGATATTTCAACATATGCTGCAGGAGTCTATTTCTTGCAAGTAGAAGATAAAGTATTTAAAGTATTTAAGCGTGATTAAAAACATTCCTGTTAGGCAGAATAACACAATAACCCTTTAATTATTTCGTTTATTCTCTATGAAAAAAATAATATTTATTGATAGTGTCCAAAAAAGTGTGTAAAATCCAAAAGATTGATTTTTGTAATTGCAACACAAAAACACTTAAAATATGGACTTTACACAACAGCAAATTACGACTATTTTTGATGAAATAGCACAAGGAGAAAATGGTTATC
>CALIIL010000172.1 GCA_938017685.1 uncultured Chitinophagaceae bacterium | reverse complement strand
TCAGTTCTTCGATACATTTGACAAGGTTTTTAGCGAAAAAAAAGAATAACTTGCAATTATATGATACTAGTTTTCATCATTTTAGCCTCTAAATGTGCATAAATACTCAACTCCTGCTCTTTTTAAGGGACGACTATTTAGACATTGAGAATAATGTTGCGCTTGCTACTTATAAGTTTAACTCAAGAATTCAAGCTGGTGAAGTCCTACTATCTAAGCAATTTAAAGTCGTTGGAAAAGAACGAATACTATTTTCGGCAGATAAAAAACCTGCCTTAGTGTTACAATATATGCCTAATGCGGTGGGTAATAAATATAGAAGTAAAGTACAATATTTAGCTAAGCAAGAGTTTGCTGTAAAGAATATTGCATTATTCAAAGAAGCGGATGAAGTTGCCATTCATTTTGATGCAGTGGCTAATATGACTGAAAATATTAAGTATCAAATAATTAAGAAAGATGCGAGTGGTAAGGAAAGTGTAATTCATACTGTTATTCCATCGCCAATAGAAAATTGGGAAGTGTTAGAGATTAAAGTGCCATTCGAACCCAAAGCCTCTTACAGCTTAGTTATTACTAATAGTGAAGAAGTGCGTATTAAACGTGATTTGGCTTTTGTTATTAAAGATCAAGATAGATATGTAGTTTATCCAACGCTTGCTAAAGATTTGTTGCATATTGATTTTTTACAATCGAACGATTGGGCACGATATGCTATTGTGAATATGAATGGACAGGTGCTAACGAAGAATAGTCTAAAAGAACAGTATAATAACATTGATGTTGCTCACTTAGCACCTGGTAATTATATAGTAACTATTGAATTAGAAGATAGAAGCACAAAAAGCATTTCCTTTTCTAAGCAATAATAATGTAATGGTACTAAGAGAATAAATACTCAATATCCTCGCGCGTAAGATTTTTTACAAAGCCAGAATCATCAGAAATAATATCTCTTACTAAGGCATTTTTCTTTTCCTTTAGTTTCATTATTTTTTCCTCAACGGTGTCTTTACAAATAAAACGGTAGGCAAAAATATTCTTAGTCTGTCCAATACGATGCGTTCTGTCGATCGCTTGTTCCTCTACAGCTGGGTTCCACCATGGATCCATAATGTATACATAATCGGCAGCCGTTAAATTCAGTCCCATACCACCTGCCTTCAACGAGATAGCGAACACACGACAGTTCTCATCTTCCTGAAAACGCTTGATCGCTTTCTGTCTTTGTGTTGTTGTATAACTACCATCAAAGTATTCGTGGTCTATTTTTTCTTCGGTCAGTTTATTTCTAATTAAAGAAAGCATGCCTAAGAACTGAGAGAATATAAGCACCTTGTGATTGCCAACCGTTCCTTGCAATTGTGCAGTCAACTCGTCTAATTTTATAGAATTAGCCTCTTGCCCTTCAGCTCCTTTAATTATGGCAGGACTGTCACATATTTGACGCAAGCGCATTAAGCCTTGTAAGATTGAAAACTGTGATTTGTTTAAACCACGTGTGTCTAACTCGCCCAATATTTTAGAACGATATAGATTTTTGTATTCGTTGTATATTTTCTTTTGTTCCTTGCCCATTTCGCAAGTTAGCGTGATCTCTGTTTTTTCTGGAAGATCCTTAGCCACTTGTTCTTTGGTACGACGCAATAAGAATGGGTAAATAACTTTCTTTAAATGCTCCTTCGTTTGGCGTTCTTGAAACTTATCAATAGGCACAGCAAACTGCTCCTTGAAAAATTCTTTGGTGCCTAACATACCAGGATTTAAGAAATGCATTTGACTATAAATATCAAAAGTATTATTCTGCATAGGTGTACCACTTAGCGCAATCTTGTGCTTACCTTGTAGTATAAAGGCTGCTTTAGCCGTTTTAGAGGTTGGGTTTTTAATAGCCTGACTTTCATCCAAGATGATATAATCAAACTCAGAATGGTTTAAGAAGGTAATATCACTCCGTAAGGTGCCATAAGTAGTAATAATAATATCATGTGCTTCAATCACTTCTTGCTTTGCTGTGCGAGAAGAACCGTGATGTACATAGTATGTAAGCCCGGGTGTAAATTTTTCAATTTCACTCTGCCAGTTAAATAGTAGGGAAGTAGGACATACGATAATTGCTTTTAGCGTTTCATTTATTGTCTTATAATTTTGTAATACAACCAACGATTGTAAGGTCTTACCCAGACCCATATCATCGGCCAATAGCCCGCCCCAGTTGGCGTCTTGCAAGTAGTTAAGCCATTGGAAGCCAGATTTCTGATAAGGTCTTAAGTCTGCTTTTACTTCTTCAGGAATAATAATGGTGTCTTCATCGGGTAAGTCTGTACGTAATAGCTGTTTTTTCTTTTCCTCTAGTTCAAGCTTTATATCTTCTTCACTTATATTATCGTATAGTTCATCTATAATATGGAAATTAACCTTTTTAACCTTCAGTTTATTATCCTTAACGTCACTCATTTTAAACAGTAATGAGTACTTCTTAAGCCATTCTTCAGGTAGTAATCCTAAGGTGCCATCATCGAGTTTTACATAATTCTGTTTCGTCTGTATGCTTTTTTGGATCTCTTTAATGTTGGCTTTTTGACCACCAAAGTCTAGTTCTATTTCAGTATCGAACCAATCGATATTAGAGGTGATGTTAATTTTAGTTTTAGGCTTGAGCTTTTTAAATTTAAACTGCTGTAAACTTTCGTAACCAAATAGATTTACTTTCCATTCCTTAATTTTTTGGAAGAAAGTATAAATCCAGTTTTCGCCCAGGGCATATTTAGACTCTAGTAAAAAACTGTTGCCCGTAGAGGATGGTTTTATTTTTTCGTGTAAAGTGTTGAGCTGCTCTACAAATTTCTGTTCGTATTCCTTGTCACGTTGAATCATTACAATTTTCCCTTTCTCTTGTATTGGGTATTGTTTTTCATCGTTCCATTCTAATTCTACATTTCTGTAATTAAATATTGGTTTAATTACAAAATAATTAGCTCGCTCACTCAGTACTACGCCAGCTTTGGGTTGCTCTACTTTCGTTTTTTGAACCAAAGCTTTGTCCAGCTCAATATTCATTGTTTTAGAATAAGGTAGTACGGTTTCCTCCATGTACTTTTCCCAATCCTTTTTATTGCCTGGTAATTCATTGACTAATGCATCTGCACAGATTACTTCATTCGCGGCGGCTGGTATGTACAAGGTGTTTTTTTGCAAGAAAAAAGTAAAATCCTTAAACTCATTCTTGTCCTGAGAGAAGCTCTTGTCGCCAATATGCCACTGCACGCTTAGTTTGGCTTTAGCTTCCTTTCCTTTTAGATTAAAACTTAAGCTTGCCTCTTGTGCAGAGATTGTCAAAGCTTGTAATGTATTTATTTTTAACAATTTGCCTTTAGGTAAAAAGTACAAAGGTGTTTCAGGGGAAATGCCTGCGACTAGTTTTTTTAATTTAGGGATGGCAAATTCGTAAAACAGTTTTTTGTTTTCGATGGTCCAATCTTCGTCTGATTTAATGCTATCCCATAAGTCGCCAAATGGCGAGTTGCGCTTGATGTACTTGTCTACTTCAGCGCGTTGTATTTTTTTAGCCAAATTGGCTATGGACTTATCTTCGGGAGAATAGACATTCAGGTCAATGTATTTAGTCGTGTCTAAGGGATTAATACCTGCTACAAATTCATTGGTTCCTTTTTTCTTTTGTCCTTCAAGCAATTGAATATGGAAATAAGGGAATTTTTTTTCATTAAAATTTACTACAACGCCAATGCTTTTTTTATAATCTTTAATACTTACTGCTCCTTCGTCTGATTTCAAGTAGCTTGGTACTTCTTTATTTTGCTCGCTTACTTTCTTAATCGTTTTGTCTAACACTTTAAGAAACGGCTTGCCTTCTTTATAATAAAACTCAAACTTACCATCTAGTTTATCTTCTAACGAGTAACCGTATAGGCTTAGTAGCTTGTTTTTCTGAATGTCCCAGTTTCTAATACTGTCAAAATAGTTGGCACCATGATTATTTAATAATTGCAAGAATAAAGCTAGTTTGTGTGTACAAAGCGGGTGTGCTTTTTCATCGCAAGTACAAGATGAGTTATAGGTGCCATCATCATTGCGCTTAATCTTTATTTCGAAGTTCTTTTTCTTGATGGGTACTTCGGCCTCAACTAATTCTTCAGCTGCTTTATGGATTTTTACTTTATTCAGATTTGCAATTTCTTCAGCATCTTCAAAGTTGCTTTCCGAAGCATATAAGCGCAGTAGTTTCAATTCTACATTACGCATTTTTATGACTGTATTCTTTTGGTCAAATGATTTTTCACTACTCTCTAATGAATTTGTAATAATCAATTCATTTAAGTAATACAATGCCGCACTTTCATGACGGCATACATCCCCAGCAGTATATGGGCACTTACATTTTACCTTCATGAGCTTTTCATCAGAATAGCGCGTGATGGTTACATTAAAGTAATTTTGAAACAAATCATTTTTAACTCGAAAGGTGAGTTGTTGCATGACCTCATCATTATGAATCAGGCGTACACCATTGGTTAAAAATATTTTTTTGCCACGTACAATGGCCTCTTCAGAGCCTGTTTTGTACACGTGTTTTAGTATATGGGGTAATGACATATGTTGTAAAAAGCGGGCTGTAAAATTAAGGGAAAAAGGTGGGTTGGGCTAATTTGAGCTTGATTTGATGTGGAGTTGATTTGATTTTTAGCTGATTTGATTATTTGATGATGTATAATTTAGAATATCGGATTTTTATAACCGTATGAATTATCTTTGTATCGTGAAGAAAATAATTCTTTTGGTCTTTTTGTTGTTTACGCAATTCATTGGTTTTGCGCAATGTGCCATGTGCACGAAAACAGCTGCCGGCTTGGATGATGGTAGTGCCGAAGGCTTAAATAACGGTATTATATTCCTGGCCTTTACGCCTTTAGCTATTATTTTTCTCTTAGGCTTTATGTGGTATCGCCGCAATAAGCATGAGTTTGTGGGTTAAACCTACTTATTCAAATCAGCCAGCATCAGTTTCATTTGTTGGTTTTCTGGAAATAACTTGTTCCCTCTCTTTAGGATATTCTGAGCATCACCCATTTTTTGTTGCTGATAAAATGCAGCCGCTAGGTTAATATAGGCTTGTTCCGCATCTGGGTTCAAAGCAATTGCTTTTTTGGAATAAGCAACTGCTTGTGCGAATTGTTGCTTTTGTAAAGCCACGAAGCCTAAGCTCACATAAGCATCTTCATAATTTCTATATTCGTTTATGATGAATAATAATGTCTTTTCAGCTTCGGCTAAGTTGTTATTTTCAATATAGGCATTGGCCAATTTATACTGAAAGTCTAATGCCAATGGCTTTAACTCAACGGCTCTATTAAGATAAGCAACGGCATGCTTGGCTTGTTTGTTTTTTAAAAAAGATTCTCCAATTCTATAGGCAGTCCAAGCATCATTGGTGCTGCTGCTTTCTGAAGGAAGGTAGTCAATGATTTTTTGATATTGATTTTGAAGGAAGTAAGCACGAATTTTATCATTATCCATTGTGCGTTCGTCTGCATGGTCTAAATAGGCGAGGGCACTATCCAAAAGCTTGCTGTTGGGTTGGTAGCGTTCGTAAAACTCTAAAAAACCTCTTGCCATCGTGCGATTGTCTGGCTTAGGATTGTTGTAACAGCTAAGCCCAATAAAGTCTCTAATCTCGTCAATATTTTCAATCTGTGGGTTCTTACGTATAAAGTGATCCGTTACTGCAACGTGAGGAATATCAATACTGCCGTTCTGGGGCATATGACATTGGTAGCAGTTGTCGTTCTTGGCATTACGCTTGTCCATGGTCTCAGTACATTGGTCTTTGGTTCCATGACAGGAATTGCACGCCTGCTTATAAGTTTCTTTGGGTGTTGCTTTTACACTTACGTGTGGGTTGTGGCAGGTTATGCAGCTCATCTTTCCACTATTTACAAAGCAGTCACTCATTTTCATACGCTCTACATGGCTGGCCATAATCATATGTTTTTGGCTACCGCTAAATGAGGGCATAAACACATTTTGTGTATTGCTCAGTTTTTCTGTGGGTTCAAAATCAAAGAAGGTTTTACCATCATTAAGCACCGCAATACCTTGTAAGTGACAACGCTGGCAAAGGTCATTTTGTTGATCTGTGCTTAGGCGTCTCGGATTTACAATGGAGTAATCTGGACCTTTGGATGTGTCAATAATTTTACCCGAACGCTTTTCGGCCACGTGCAAGCTTCCCGGTCCGTGGCAGCGCTCACAGTCTATACCTCTTTGTACTTGTGTGTATTTATTTAAGCTGCCTTCAACATGCTTGGGGTAGCCGTTGTGGCAGGTGATACATTCTGTTTCTATCTTTCTATCAAAGCGTGTGTTGCTTCCATCTTCAAAACCTGGTGCTAAGTCCCACTTCCCTTTTTGCGTATAGAATGTAATGGGTGCTTGGTGTAAGTAACCGTTTATTTCAAATAAGTGTGAGTTGGTGTGCTGACCACTACCTACAATGTAATCAATTTTTTGTTCGCGATAGTGTGTGGTGTCTTTTCCATCTAAGCGATATTCTTTAATGTAAAGAAGGGTGTCTTTCCAAAAGGCTTTGTAGTAAAAGTTTAAAATACTATCATAAACGGGAGCGTGCTTATCAGAAAAGTCTGCGGAGCTTTTTTCCTTAGAGGCAAGATCCCAAGACTTGCCCATACCTGTTTCTTTAAATGTTTGATACACAGCTTCGTGACATTGACGGCATTCGCTCATGCCCACATAAGTGGCGTCGGTATTATTAATATTTCTATATGGATTGGGTTCACTTTTTTCTCGACACGTAAATAATAGAAATACGCAAACAAATAAGAAGGCAATAAGTACAATGTATCTTTGCATGGAGGCATTGTCAAAATTAAGACTCCTTTGCTTGATTTGCTTGTTTGATTTGATGATGTGTTGATTTGATTATTTGATAATGGTTTTGATTTGAGTATAAAATTTGCTTGCCTGAATATGATTTTTAGGCTCTTAGAAATGGATTTTAGGCTCTTGGAAATGGATTTTGGGCTCTTGGATGCCAATTATTGCCTTTTAGAAACGGGTAAAGATGAATAAAATGACAAGTAGTATTAAATATATAGTGGTTACGGGTGTAGAGAGCTCAGGGAAAAGCACCTTGAGTAAAGCCTTGGCTCAACATTTTAATGAGCCCTTAGTACCTGAAATGGCCCGTACCTACTTGGCCGCGAAAGAAAGTTATGGCTATGAAGATATTGAGGCCATTGCACGCTTGCAGTGGGCTGAAATTGAAAAGAAAAGTACAGAGGCAAAAAAGTATTTATTTATAGATACTGCTTTCTTAGTATTAAAAATATGGAGTGAGGAGAAGTATGGAAGGTGCTGCCGATTTATCTTGGATAAGCTCGCAACATTTACACCAGATTTATATTTGCTAGCTGCTATGGATATTCCTTATGAGCAAGATGCGCTGCGAGAAACACCTGATGTTAAAGATCGTGAGCGATTGTATCAGATATATTTGGCGCACTTGGAGGGAGAGAAGCTAGCACTTATTGGAGGTCATTTTGAGGAGAGAATTGAGCAGAGTGTTGCGCATATATTTGGAAATGTGAATTAAATGTTATAGTTTTAAACCAACAAAATATCTTTTTTATGGCTATTAGAAAAACAACTATTGCCTTTGTCCTCGGGGGGGGGGGGTACTCCTCATGCTCCTTATGGCTAACGGTAGGGGTAATATACAAGCTTCATTTGAACAGCAACCTCCCATTCCCGAAACATTTTATGTGCAGCAAATAAAGGATGCCGCCGATGGGGAAAATAATCTGATTCTTCGGGTAAAATATTATGACGACCCTAGTTTGCCAGAAGATATTAATCTATTTTTTGGTAGTACAACCCTAACTCTGAAAGATGATGGTGTTTTTCCAGATTTGGAACCTGGTGATTTTAACTATGCCGTTTCATATCTTGAAGATATACCTGCTTTTATAGAGCACATTCAAATGCTAGAAGAAACTGCCAAAAACCAAGGGGGTATTTATCATTTTACAGGGCGCAACGGAAATTTTATTCTACCAGATAATATTCCCTTATTTGAGGTGGAGAAATTCAATGGTTTTAATCCGGTACAAGTTTATCAGCCCATATTAAATGTTGCGCTTTGTAATGAAGATCTTAAGAAAGAGAAATCTCTATTTATAACGGATTTATCAGTTGTTGAAGACGAGGCGAGGACTTTTAATGTTGTCACTGGAGTTGGTAATCCACAAGGTGCATGGACTTTTGGTACTTTGATGAAAAATATTGCTAATGAACCGCAAACAGGTGTATCAACTAAAGAATTTTTAAGAGAATGGGTTAGTACTTGGTTGGTATCTCATAATCATATAGATCCGGCAATCGATGTCTCGGAAGTTGAGCTTGTGCCACGTGGAGCTATTGTTGATCATTTAATTAAACCCTGGCTTGTTAAAGCCAACCCTACTGTAAATATTACTTTTAATCAAACTACTTGGGAAGACTATTGGGATGCAACTCCTGAAAGTGAGCTTTTAAAGTATGCCCCTTTCCGACTGATGGCTATTGTTAATCGACTAGATTTAAAGTCTAATGCGTCTTATGGACCAAGTATTGCTAATTCAGGAGAGACGCGTTTTATTTTTACATTAATTGATCCCGTAACGGGTGATGTCCCTTTTGGAGATGCTAGGCTCCAAACTAATCCTGCGAATAGCATAAATGGAGGTTTGCTTGATTGGCGTGGAATGAATGTTATTTTAGAGTATGGCAACCCATTTACTAATGAGTGCGACTTAAAGTTATTTGCGCAACAATGGTATGATTTATCAGCGCATAACTTTGGTCCAACTACTAATGATTTTAATGATAATCTAGAACTAATTACAAAACAGGTTACAGATGTTGGTGTTGGAGGGACCAAAAACATGAATGGCAGCGCTATTAATCAAATAAGAACTAATGAAAGATTATTTCTTGAATTTGGAAATACAACACCTACTGGACCTTGGGATGTAGCTAGTTGGGAGTTGCGACAGTTTGAGTTAGGAGATGGTTCTCATTATTTAGAACCAACCGTTGTGAGTAATACGCCAATTGATGAATTACCACAAGGTGGGTATAGCTCTTATAATCATTACCAGCCTAACCTTGCACCTAACGTCTCAGGTCAAATATACTCTCCATCACTAAATGGATATTCATCTAATACCAGTCTAATTGATTGGATATATGGACCTAATGGGAACTCCATAAATAAAGTGAGGGTGATGAATGAGAACCATATTATACCACAAAATCTTTTGAGTATGGGTGCGCAGGTAAAGTTTGAAATATCTCATTATTTTAATTTTAATTGGACACAGCTACCAGCAAGTATTTATAATGGTAGCACTTCAGACCCAACAGTCCATACGCCTGATTTAGAGGCTAAAACTATTAGGCACAACATATCATTAAATACTTGTCAAGGATGCCATGCTGGCGAGAATAAAACGGCTTTTACCATGGTTAGACCACAGGGTTATGGGCAAAGTGCAATTTATTGGAACAACGGAATTCCAGATGGTGTAACTGAGCCAATGGATGACCGTTTTGTAATTAACAATCAAAATAACGGGTCAACCTTTGATCATTATTTTAATGCTGCTACAAATGGAGCTAACCCAAATATTGGAAATAATTATTATAATCAAGATAATGATAATAGTTTCTATCAAGCAGTTAGTCCATTCCTTACAGGACGTAGATACAGGAATAATAATACTTTAAATGATAATCCGTTAGGTAGTCCCGCAACAACAGCCAATCCTTGGGATGATGATTTATTTGATGGAGAAGGTTTAATTGGACAACCTGCGAACAGTCAAAATTTAGCTGATGATCAATTAACTGGCTTTTTCTTTGTTAATGATCCAAGTAATGAAAGTATTTCTATTCCAAGCTCCGCTGGTTTAGGAGCAGGTGAAGGAGGAAGTTTCCCACAGGTGCATGATAAAAAATGGGGCTTTAACGATTTACAAAGGCGTAAAATATTCCTATGTAATTTCATTCAGACTAATTGCGGTACTTCTTCATCTGGACAAACTAGTACACTATCAATTATCTCATCTTTAAGTTTTATTCCTTTTGCTAAGGGGGCGCATTAATATGAGATACTTAGTAAAAGTTATCATTATTGCTGTTTGTTTTTTTATGCCATTAAAGGAAATAATGGCACAGCAAAAAATTGGTATTGATACAACTTTTTTGATAAGTGATGATGGATATATTTTTAATGAGCGAACCATGCTCATTGATACTATTGGAAATAAATATATTTTAGGTTTATATGGTGGTAGCATATCATTTGGCGGTACAACTATTTATTCTAGTTTAACTCCGGCATATTCGCAAAACAGAGCTTTGTTTTTAGCTAAGTATGATAGTGCGGAAAACTTTCAATGGCTAAGTAAGGTTGCTGAGTGTGATACGTTTATTACTTATTGTGCCAAACTAGATTATTTAGGAAATGTTTTAATTGGTATAACACATAGGGCTGATTTGGAAATGGCAAGTGATACTGTGCATCATGGTGGTTTTACAGATTTGACATTTCTTAAAATGACCGCTAATGGCAGTAATTTTTTTAATAATAGTGTCATCACAAGTTGTTACGAAACCGTAACTGCAATAGCAGCAGATAATCAAAATAATATTTATATCTCCGGCGCGTTTAATGTAGATATCAACGGAGATAATATGAATTGTTACTCCGATTTTGGTAGTGGAGTTTTTATGGATACAAGTAAAACCTGCTATATTTCTAAATATAGTCCTGCTGGAGATTTGCAATGGACTAAAAGTTATTTGACAAAGTACGGTGGGATAATACAGCAATTAAAGTTTTATAATAATCGTCTTTATCTACTTGGTGGCGCAGGGTCTAAAATTAATAATGATTTTGGTGGAGTTTTATTAAATTTTCCTTTGAGTTATTTAAACAATGGTTTTATAGTTCAGTTAGATACGGCAGGTAATGGACAATGGGTTCGGCACTTTGGGACAACCTCTCCTGATTTTTTGGGTACTATGAATGCGGTGGATATTTCAATACGTAATAATCGAGTGGCCTTTACAGCAGGCTTTCGTGGTAATACTACCCAGAGCTTTCATACCCAAGGAGGGCCTACACTTACGGCTGTTGCTGAT
>CALIIL010000171.1 GCA_938017685.1 uncultured Chitinophagaceae bacterium | reverse complement strand
CGTGCGCATATTATGGGCAGTACATGTCACCCATCACAGCAGTGAGGATTTTAATTTAACAACCGGTTTTCGCTCTTCTGTATTTAGACCCTTTGTTTCCCTTTGGTTCTTTTTGCCATTAACATTTTTTGGATTTGCCCCGCTAGATATTCTTGTGATGGATGCCTTCTGCCAGATATACGGCATTATTGTACATACGCGCTTTCTCAAGAAAATGCCCGCGTGGTTTGACAATTTCTTTGTGAGCCCATCTCATCATAGAGTGCATCATGCCAGTAATATTTTGTACTTAGATAAAAACATGGGCATGGTGCTCATTATCTGGGACCGCCTCTTTGGCACATTTCAAAGAGAGGAAGAATTTGAAAAAGTAAAATATGGTTTAGTAAAAAAAGTAGCCAAACCATTTCATCCAACACACATAATATTTCATGAATGGCAGCAACTTTTAAAAGATGTAACCGCCAAGGGATTAACCTTTCATGAGCGCATAAAATACCTGATTAACCCACCAGGATGGAGCCATGATGGTTCTACGAAGACAGCTAAAGAATTAAGAAAAGAAATTTATTAAAATGAAATTTGACAATCAAACCAATTATTATCAAGGAAAAGTGAGAGAAGTTTTTTCTATCGGTGCCAAAGACTTAGTCATGGTTGCTAGTAATCGTATCTCTGCCTTCGACCATATTTTACCGCGAGAAATCCCTTTCAAAGGCAGTATCTTAAATATGATTGCTACTTACTTTTTAAAAAATACGGAACACATCGTTCCTAACTGGTTAGATGCATCTCCCCTGCCCAATGTAAGTATTGGTAAGAAATGTGAGCCTATTGCACTAGAAATGGTTATTCGTGGCCATCTTACTGGTCATGCGTGGCGCACTTATAAATCAGGCTTACGCACCTTGTGTGGAGTGCATTTACCCGAAGGGATGAAAGAGCATGATTACTTTCCTGAACCTATCATTACACCCGCTACAAAAGCAACGGAAGGACATGATGAGGATATTTCTCGAGAAGATATATTGGCTCAAGGTATTGTATCAGAAACAACACTTAATCAATTAGAAAAATACACACGCGCACTATTTGAACATGGCAAAGCTCATGCTAAAAAACAGGGGCTAATGCTCGTAGATACCAAATATGAATTTGGTTTTTATGAAGGAGAAATTGTGTTGATGGATGAAATTCATACTCCTGATAGCTCAAGATACTTTTATGCAGATACTTATGACGAGAACCAAGAAAAAGGCTTACCTCAGAAACAACTATCCAAAGAATTTGTACGTGAGTGGCTTATTGAAAATGGCTTTCAAGGATTGGAAGGACAAAGCTTGCCAGAAATGAGTGACGAAGTAGTGCAGAATATTACGAATAGATATACTGAACTCTATGAAAAGCTGATCGGAGAAAAGTTTGAAAGCGAGCGTGTTACTGTAGCGCAGATTGAGAATATTGTGAATGAATATTTTTCTAAGAAAAATGAATAATATCTAAGGTCCTATTTTCCTATAAACTTCAAATTACGCTTAATTCCAGAAAGCTTGGTACGCCTAATGGGTGAGGCTTGAGACAACACATCAAAGGTAGCTTCAGTCATTTGCTCCCACTCTTCTTTAGTAGTATTTAGTATATCTAAACGTGGTTCAAATCGAGCTTCACTATTCGGTTCCGAAAATCGATTCCAAGGACAAACGTCTTGGCATATGTCACAACCAAACATCCAGTCACCCCATTTTTTATCAGAACTAATCAATTCACTCTTTAGCTCAATGGTATGATAGGAAATACATTGATTACCTACAATGGTTTTATTAGGCAATATGGCATCTGTTGGGCAAGCATCAATACATTTTGTGCAAGAACCACAATGATCAGTTACAAAAGGTGTATCATAATCAAGATCAACATCCAATAACAACAGCCCAATAAAAAAGAATGAACCCGCTCGCTTATTTAATAACATGCCGTTCTTCCCTACCCAGCCAATACCACTTTTTACAGCCCAGCTTCGTTCTAATACAGGCGCACTATCTACAAATGGTCGACCTTTAATCTCACCAAACTGTTGCAGTTCTTGAAGTAATTTATTTAAATCCTTCTTTACAACCTTATGATAATCCTTGCCATAGGCATACTTAGATATTTTAGGTAAGTGAGCTTCTTGCTCAAATGGCGAGTAATAGTTTTTCATTACACAGACTACTGACTTACAATCATCCATGAGTTTACGCGGATCTAAGCGCTTGTCAAAGTGATTAGCCATATAAGCCATCTCTCCATGATAATTTTTGCTTAACCAGTCTTCTAAGCGCGGCGCATCCTCTTCCAAAAAATCAGCTTTGGATATACCACAAAAATCGAAGCCCAAAGCATTGCTTTGGGTCTTTATAAAATCGGTTATTTGCGCGGATGCCCTATTCACGGGAAATTATATCTTTATTAACGCTAAAGCTATTAACTTTACAACTATTACCAAAATGAACATGGGCAAGAAATATTTTTTAATTGTAACCTGCGTAATTGCGCTAGGTGTCTTTTTCTCTTTTAACATCATAGCTAACCGCAATGCCAATGGTCCTGGCTACAGCGACAGCATTGAGGAACTGGACATGAATAATTTTCACGCCAAGCTAAATGGTAGCGAAGGTAAGCGAGAAGCTATCTATAAAACATTATATGGCTTATTGAGCCAGGGTCACTACTCTCCTAAGGAGATTGATGACATGTTTTCAGAAAAGGTATTTAATGATTTCTTGGAACGCATGGATTATGGCAAGTCTTTTTTCCTGCAATCTGACATTGATAAATTCCAAGCCTACAAATATCAAATTGATGATGAGATAGAGAAAGGTGAAAGTGATTTTTTCCAAACAGTACATACCACTTACACAAAAAGAAGTAAAGAAGCTGAAGAAGCATTTAAATCATTTGTTAAGACCGTTTTTGATTTTACTAAAGATGAAGAAATTGAATTAGATGGAAAGAAATTAAGCTGGGCAAAAAATAAAACAGAATTAAGAGAACGTTGGTTAAAGAACCTTAAGTACCGAGTTTTGAGCCGCTACAATGAACTATTGAAGGACGAAAAAAATAAAGGCAAAAGTAAAAAAGAACTACAAGAAGAAGCATTTACAAGTGTAAAGAAGAGCACAGAATACTACTACCGTAGAATGAAAAAGTTTGGAGAGAAGGAACAATTTGCCTTCTATTTAAATGCTATTACGCTCGCTTTTGATCCGCACACAACCTACTTAGCACCAAAAGATAAGAAACGATTTGATGAGGAAATGAGTGGCACTTTCTTTGGTATTGGTGCCGTGCTGAGCATGAAAGAAAACATTTGCGAAATTTCACAAATTATATCAGGCGCTCCATGTTGGAAACAAGGAAGCCTTAAAGTGGGTGACGGTATATTAAAAGTAGCTCAAGGTATTGAAGAACCAAAAGATGTTGTGGGTTGGGACTTAGAAGATATTGTAAATATCATTCGTGGTAAAAAAGGAACTGAAGTACGCTTAACGGTTAAACACCTCGATGGCAGTCAAGAAATTATTCCGATTATTAGAGATAAGGTTGAAGTTGAGCAAACATTTGCTAAATCCATTATTATTAAAGAAAAGAACAACAAAATAGGTCTCATTTCATTACCATCTTTCTATGCCAATTTCAATGACTTTGATGGTCGTAGAAGTTCTACGGACATGAAAAAAGAAATTGAAAAACTGAAAGGCGAAGGGGTGGATGGTATAATCATTGACCTTAGAAATAATGGCGGAGGCTCCCTAGGTGATGTTGTAGATATTGCAGGATACTTTATTGAAGATGGGCCTGTAGTACAAGTTCGATCTCGTGGACGCAGACCTCAAGTCATGCCAGACCGTGACCCGAGTGTACTTTATAATGGACCGTTGGCCATTTTAATTAATAGTAACAGTGCTTCGGCTAGTGAGATATTAGCCGCGGCCATGCAGGATTATAAGCGTGCGATCATCTTAGGTTCTACTAGTTTTGGAAAAGGAACCGTACAGCGCATCGTAAACTTGGACGACTACTTCCAGGGCAACAAGGAGAACTTGCCTTTAGGAAACTTAAAGATTACAACACAAAAGTTTTATAGAGTAAATGGAGGCTCTACTCAACTGAAAGGTGTAGAACCAGATATTAGCATTCCAAGTACATTTGAATTCTTAGACTTAGGTGAGCGTAAAGATGATAATGCTATGGAATGGGATCAAATAGCAAAGGCTGACTACGATAGCTACGACTTAGACTATAGCAAATTAATTGCGAAGAGTAAAGCACGAATTAAGGCAGACAAAAAATTTAATTTAATTCTGAAAAGTGCCAAACAATTGAAAGAACAACGTGATAACAATCGTTATTCTTTAAACTTACCGAAGTATCAAAATCAATTATTACAAGCCGAAAAAGATAGTAAAGCATATGAGAAGCTTCAAAAGTCAGGAGCTAAACTTACCCTTGCCAATATATCTGCGGTAGAAAAAGTAGTTCAAAAGGATACTATTGAAAAAAGGAAAAATAACGATTGGAAAAAAATATTGGAAAAAGACCCTTACATAACGGAAGCCGTTAATGTATTGAACGATTGGATTTCAACTTTACCACGCGAACTGACTGTAAAATAAATAGTTCACTATATTTGCCACACATGGAAGCTAACTTAGTTGTAAACCTCGAAGATGCTCAAATCTATCAAGGTGAAAGCCTTATCTTAAAAGATGTAAATCTAAAAATTCACGCAGGTGAGTTTGTATATCTTATTGGAAAAACAGGTACAGGTAAGTCTTCTCTACTCAAAACCTTATACGGTAATATTCCATTGCAAAAAGGAAAAGGCTTTATAGTTGACTTTGATTTGTCAAAATTGACTTGGAAAAATGTACCATTCCTCAGAAGAAACCTCGGTATCGTATTCCAAGATTTCCAGTTACTAACTGATAGAACAGTTTATGACAACCTTCTATTTGTTTTAGAAGCAACAGGCTGGACTGACAAAGTAAAAATGAATGAAAAAATTCATTCTGTATTGCACAAAGTTGGCTTGAAAGGAAGTGAAGATAAAATGACCTATGAAATGAGCGGAGGTGAACAGCAACGTGTAGATATTGCACGTGCTCTATTAAACAACCCTAAGCTAATCCTTGCCGATGAACCTACAGGTAATTTAGACCCTGATACTGCAGATGAAATCATGTATTTGCTACATAGTATTTGCCAAGATTATGGTTCTGCGCTTGTTATGGCTACACACGATTATAATATCATTAATAAGTTTCGTTCTCGTATTGTACGCACTGAGCATGGCCAAGTATTGGACAATGCTATGATTTTTTAATCAGGCCATATTGCCTTTATCATGGCCTCTATTTGCTGCTCGGAATTAAAGTTGCTTTTTAATAATTCCTTACGACTTTCAATATCAGATTGAGTAAACTCTTGTTGAAATAGTGCTTCAACCTGTTCAATATATTCTGTAGCTGTATTAGCCACAAGACAAGCTTGTGCAAGTGTTGGCTCATTAAACATTAAATCATTACCTAACAGAAATCGTCCTTGATACAAAGCATTAATCCATTTCAGCTTAATACCGGTAGGCTGTGTTGCATACAATAAATGAATATGGGCATGCTGCATTAAATCAAGCATTCTAACTTTATCCGGATTAGCATTGAGCTCTACATTTTCATGCAATGAAATTAACTCTGCTAGCTCTTTTGTTGGACTTGATCCGGCTACAATCAGTGGTTTATCAGTTTTACTAAATACCTCTTGAACTAAAAAACGAACAGCTTGAACATTCTCTGCGACTGATAAGTTTCCTTGATATAAACAATAATTCCCAATACCCTTTTTTACTTTCACTTGGCTGTTTTCATGAAAAGGAAATAACAGATGCGTATTAGAATATTTGCCTTGAAAATACAAATCATCTTTAGATGATATTGGAAAAATGACAGTTGTAAATTCATTAGATAAAATACTTTCGTAGCGTTCTAACAAACTGGCTTCCATTTCATAATACTTTCTTTTAAAAAATGAAACTTCAATGGCAGCTAAATGCTTGTAATAATCATGCTCAACATTATGCGCTCGAACTGCTTTTATGCGCTGCACTAGTTTTGGATGGTTTAGGTAATAGGTGGTATGTAAACCTTCGAATAATATAGGATAGTTGTCCTTAAGAAGATTGGTCAATAGTTTAGGACTTCTGCGTGAGTTAACTATATATGGCCGCAATAAGGAAAAACCTTGCAGCCCCGTCTGTCGCTTATAATAATATACTTGCTCACACATTAATTCGAGCGCACCACTTGCTCGTCCCCTACCGTATTCAAATACATGTAAGATAATTTTAACCCCAGCCGTATGCAATGCTTTTATCTTATAATACACATCAATAACACCACCATAATTAGGCGGATCCGGCTGATCAAATGAAATTATATGTAAATACCTATCCGACATGTTTTTTATAATATGCAACTAATTTTTTCTCCTCATGTTGCCAATTGTAAGCTTCGCGCGCCTTTAAGCAATTCGCTGCTAAACGATTATAGTAAGCATCATCTGACAATAACTTATTTAAGGCTTCGGCTATTGCTTCCGAGCTATTCTCATTAATCAAAACAGCTATTTCATATTCACTATTAATTTTAGCATACTCTGGGTAATTCATAGCAACCTGCGGTACGCCAAAGTGAAAGTAGTCAAAAAAACGATTAGCTAATGAATACAAATTACTCTTACCGGTTTCTTGAAAAAGCGTTAATCCAATATATGCATCCTTCGTAAATGCTTTTAATTTTAATGGCTCTTGATAACCTTTAAAATCTACTCTATCGCTTATTCCATTTGTTTGGGCTAAGGCTTTGGCTTGCTCCATAAAGTTCCCTTCACCACAAACAATTAAAGGATAATAGACCGATTGCATGGCCGGCAACAAGGTTTCGAAACAACGCCCTTCATTGACCGCACCTTGGTAATACACATGTTTTTCTTTATTCTTATTTGGATTATTTTCTTCATTATACACACAAGCATTGCGCACTATTTCATACTCCACGCTATACATATCTTGAAATTCTTTTTTGTAGCAGTCGCCTATGGTATAACCTAATTTAAATTTTGGTACCGCATAGCGCTCAATGCGCTTCCATAATTTATAAATCCGTGGACGGCGAATAATCTCTTCCATCTCACAGAACAGCTCATGCGCATCATACATACGTTTCTTCCCGCGCAACTTACTCGCCCAAAGATTTGGCAAAATGCTATCTAAATCAATAGCGCAATAAACATCTGCCTTTGAAAATATCAAATAAAAAAACAACCGGATATTATATTCAATATAAAACCACTTCCCTTTCTGAGTAAAACAGTTCAATCGCTTCTGTTCGAAAGCTTGTTCTTTCAATGGTGGCGAGTTCTTCTTTTTACGCCCAACTAACTGCACCTGATAACCTGCATTGGACAAGGATGTACAAATACGTATCATACGTTGATCATAGACCAAGTCGTTCGTTACTGTGCAAATTATTTTTTTCAAATCGTATCTTTAGAATAGTACTTTTTCTTACCCTCTATGATAGAATAAGGCGGTTCAAATCCTTCCTTAAAGGTAGCACGAATATGACGTTTCTTTTTTTCTAAGGACCAATTTTCATCAATAATCTTAGCTTCATTTATCTCATTTCTAAAATGATAGGAAGTGCCTCTACTAGCTTCTAAATCTTTTTGTGGTGTACGAGTATAACTTTCAGAAAACAATTGGCCAATATGTTCACTAAAAAGCAACTTACTTTCCGCTAAGGTCTTCTGAAAAAGGTCTTCAACCCAACTGTCCTTGGCTAAAGGAAACCTTCTTTCAAACAATATATCACCGCTATCAATCCCCGTATCCAAGACATGTAATGTTGTACCAAATTCCTCAGCATTATCTATAATAGCAAAGCTAAACTGATTACAACCTCTATATTCCGGCAAAGGCGCCATATGTAAATTAACCGCGAGCTTATTTGCCTGCGCAATGTGCCTTTCTTTTAAAATTTCATTGTGCTGTACGGATATGATATAATCGGCTTGAGGAATATCATTTACAGTACTGAACAACTCAATATTGTGCTGCTCCGCCAAATCAACAACACTTATCTCACCATCTAAAGCTTTGTTCTTACGCCCAACAACGGCTAAGATTTCAATGGACAAATCACCAGCATTATCCAACAAATATTGCAAACAATAAGTCCCAATTTCTTTGGCACCTAAAAATACAATGGTTGACTTATTCATTTAACAAAAATAATTGTTTTACAACATTAGATTGTTTTATTTTGGGAGAAATGTCCACTCGTGTATTACTTCTACTCCCGCGTGTACCCTATCCTAAAAATGATGGTGGCGCACTAGCCATGTTTCAAACGATAGAAATGTATCATGAAATGGGTTTTGAAGTAAATGTATTAGCCATTAACACCAACAAACATTGGTTAAGTGATCAAGACTGGCCGCCCCTCTTTAGGAAAATAAACTCCTTTAAAACGGTAGCCGTGAACACAGATGTTAAAGTAAAAGATGCTTTTATCAATCTATTTAGCAAGCAATCATACAATGTGGCTCGCTTTATTAATAAAGAATATACCAAGGCTCTAGAAAGCGAACTGAGCGATAACGAATTTGATATCATTCAATTTGAGAGCATATTTACAGCGCCTTATTTGGCCCAAGTAAAGGAACTAACCAAAGCCAAATGTATATGCAGACTACATAATGTGGAGTATCAAATATGGCAACAAGTCGCTGATAGAGAAAAAGCGTTCTTAAAGAAAAAATATTTATTACTATTAGCCAAGCGACTGAAAGAATATGAATTAAATATTCTAAATGAATTCGATGAGCTATTAACCATCTCGCCTAATGATGAAGAAATATTAGCACAAGAAAATATTACAACCCCTACTTATTACTTGCCGTATGGAGTAGAAAAAACACGCTTTAAAAGCGATACCATTCAATGCGAACATCATTCAATTTATCACTTAGGCAGTATGGATTGGTTACCCAACCAAGAAGCTATGACCTGGTTTGCGGGGCATGTATGGCCAGTCTTACACAAAGAACTGCCTAAGCTTAACTTCTATATGGCTGGGAAAAACACGCCAACATCTTACTTTAATTTAAAAAGAAAAGGAATTGATGTTGTTGGTGAAGTAGACGATGCTACGACTTTTCATTTAGAAAAAAACATACTGGTTGTGCCATTACAAAGTGGCGCTGGTGTTAGGATAAAATTATTAGAAGCCATGCTCTTAGGCAAAACAATTATTTGTACAAAAAGAGCTGCGCAAGGAATAAGTTTAATTGACGGAGAGCATCTATTAATCGCTGAGACGCCCACTGAATTTACTGAAAAAATAAAATGGTGCTTAGAAAATAAAGAGGCCAGTACTGAACTTGGTCAAAATGCCAAATACTATGTACTAGAACATTTTGAAAAAAGAAAGATATACCAAGGCATTAAGGAACACTTTAATCTAAGTCATGTCAGCTAAGAAGCAGTTAGCCATCATCAGTTCTCGTTTCCCCTACCCTTTAAACAAAGGCGATAAGCTGCGATTGTTTCATCAAATAAAACACTTAGCGCAGCATTTCGAGATACACTTACATGCTATAAACGAGGAAAACATTTCATTGGAAGAGCAAGCAAGCGTGCGCGCCCTTTGCGCGGAAGTACATTTATATAAACTAAATCCCATAGAACAAGCTTGGGGTATAATACGAAGTATTATAAAATCTGAACCTATACAAGTGGGCTATTTCTATTCCTCTAGCATTCGAAAAAAAATAGCAGCACAATTAAAAAATAGCCAAATTGAAGCAGTCTATTGTCAGCTTTCGCGGACGGCATATTACGCATTGGATTTTAAAGGTGCGTCAATAATAGATTATCAAGATTGTTTTAGTAAAAATTACGAACGCGCCGCCGCACAGCATACAGGATTAAAAAAAATATTCTACAAAAGAGAACATAACAAGATGCAATCCTTTGAGCAATTAATCAATCGTTCCTTTGATGCTAAAACAATTATCTCTGCATTTGACCGAGAGCAACTTCCCTTTACATCGGATAGTGTTCACATTATTCCTAATGGCGTTGATAAAGACTTTTATAAAGAGCAAGCGGTCACTAAAGAATATGATATTCTTTTCTCTGGCAATTTAAATTATCAGCCCAACGAACAAGCGGCGCTGTATATCATAAACGAATTAGCTCCTGCCTTAATCAATGAGCAAGCGGATATTAAAATATGTATAGCAGGTAATACATCTAACAACTCCATACTACAAGCTGCTAGTAAAAACATAATAATAGAAAATAAGGTGGCTGATATGCGCGATATGTATGCACGTACCAAACTATTTATTGCGCCCCTATTTTCTGGTGCTGGCTTACAAAATAAATTATTAGAAGCAATGAGCATGTGCATTCCTTGTATCTCAACATCAGTGACCAATCATTCATTGAAAGCACAAGTCAATGAAGAAATTATTATTGCTGACAATACAGAAAGCTTCAAGCAATCCATTTTTCATTTACTAAAAAATGAAACCGAGCGCTATACGCTCGCTTCAAAAGGACAAACCTTTGTACATGAAAAATATAATTGGGAACAGCCCAATGAGCAGCTCGTTCAAATAATCAAAGACCTACTTGGATAAGGCCTCGTTGAGTAATTTGTAATCAGTTAAATCGTATTGTACTGGCACAACAGAAGCGTAATTATTTTTCAATGCCCACTCGTCTGTATCTTTTCCTTTATCACCATTAATAAACTTACCAGTTAACCAGTAGTAGTTTTTGCCATAAGGATCTTCACGCTCAATGAACTCCTCTTTCCATTTAGCCTGCGCTTGTCTGGCTAATTTTAACCCCTTATATTTTTGACTATCAATCTTCGGAATATTTACATTGTACAAAGCTTGCATTGGCAACTTACCGGCAAACATCGCCTTTAAAACATCACTCACCACTTTCTTACTCAGTGTAAAATCTCCATCATATGCATAGTCTAAGTATGAAAATCCTACTGCCGGCACACCCTCAATAGATGCCTCCATAGCAGCACTCATCGTTCCAGAATATATAACATTGATAGAAGAATTAGAACCATGATTAATGCCACTTAAGCATAAGTCAGGTTTCCCT
>CALIIL010000170.1 GCA_938017685.1 uncultured Chitinophagaceae bacterium | reverse complement strand
GAATGCCAGATGGAAGAAAGTGTGATATAAAATGTTCTGCCAAATCTTAAAATTTAACCCCAAAGATAATTTACTCCCCACAGTTATCACGTGATCCTTAGTTACTCATCAAAACCAATCAATATGACAGACACACAATACGAACAGTATGCCTCCTACGCCAGGAGCGACGATTAGCTAGACGACTACGCCACCCATGCCGCCATAACCCAAATAGCACCCTTGGCAGCCAACCTCAAAACCAAGCTCGCCGAGATAAGCACCGCCGATGGGCTCGGCAGCCAAGACAATAAAGGGGTTACGGATAATAAAGCCCAACTGAGGGAAGATTTAATAGAAAAATTTATGCTTATATCCCGCGCTGCGACCGCCTATTATACCAGCATCAACGATAGCATAAATCAAAAAATTGTAGATTTTAACCCCAGCGATGTAGATAAAATGAATGCCGAAAAACTCTATGCCGTAGCCAAGAAACTGATTATTGATACCACGCCCTATGCCGCCAACTTAATTGGTACAGGTGCTACCGAAATAAGCAACTTAGACACTGCCGCCGATGCCTTTAATAATGTTATTCCGGATCCTAAACGCGCCACCGAATGGAGTAAGGTCAATAATGCCCTCATAGATCGAGATTAGAGGGCGCTTAGATATATTTATGCAAACGCTCATCAGCACCGAACCCACCCTCTATGCCGAGTGGAAAGAAACGCTCAATATAGACCAAGCCGCCACTGGCAACCCAGCCGCACTAAGTTTAAATGTAAGTGTAGACAGTGGTCAGATATTGGTGGTTAATTACGAGGATTTTTCCATGGAAAATAAAAGCGAGATAATACTAATGAATGGCAATGACAGTAGCATTGAATATGGTTTTGGCCCCGACGAACTAACCTTTAACGACACACCCACTGCGGTAGGTAGGCAAAGCCAAGAACGCAAAACGGCATCTTCTTTAGGCTATCACTCCATAGACAATAACAGCCTCAATATTAGAAATAACGCCAGCGAAACACTGAGCGTGACCTTGGAGTTTTATGATATGAGTTAGTGGGATATAATTTCTATCGAAAGACCTTCTTTGTGGAGGCCTTTTTTTTGGGCTTGTATTGCTTGGCCAAGACACCAACCACAACAATATTGTTGGTTCGTGAGGGCACAAAGTAAGAGCTGGAATTCCTTTGTTTCCTTAAATAAATCAATAAGAAAGTCATGCTTCGACAGGATTTTTTTTGAGGGAGGGATGATTGATGGTTTATGCAAGCTTACGTAACACCCAAAAGGGTACTATGCAAAATACACATACCCGTATATTATTTTTTCTCAAGGTTTAATAATGTTTCTTTTATTGCCTCTCGCTGTTGCTTATTTACATTAACTTCATCAGCATAGTTATTCCAATTTTGTATGTTATTATTTATTTCAGTAATAATATTCGCTGGTTTTTTAATATTGATTGCTTTGGCAAAATTTATCAAATCATCTTTTTCAATCCCTTTTCTTTTTCCATTAATACTTAAAGCGTGTTGGCTTACCCATATACTGCCAGGTCTATAAGCATGGCAAATGTCATATGCTGGCGATAATTCCCAGTGACCTCCTTCTTTAAGTCGAAAAGAAAAATTCTTAGTATGGTCATCGCAGTTTCTAGCGATAACATTAAAAACCATTCTACGATACATTTGTTCTGCATCAGGATACGGCAAGCGAAGCACTCTCATGGTTTGGAATAACTGTTCATAACTATAGCTTCTAACTTCATTAAAGTCATAGTGTTGCATTGCGCAAAAAGTTTGAATATGATGTTTAATTGATCCTTGCTCTCTATCAAACCTTTTTGTCATAAAATGTGCTCTTCCATTTTCTTCCAATAATTCAGATTCCATCATGTTTACGCCACAATCTTTTGCCATATTGCAATACGCCATTTCAATTCGTCCATAGCCTTGACTTTCTCCGAATTGAGCATCACTCACTCCATCTAACTTTATGAGCCAATGCTCAAACCCTTCAGATACATTTGTTTGTCCTGAACGTACCTGTCCTGTTTTTTTATTATAGGCAATAATTGCTTTGGGTCTAGCGCCACCTGCTGATGTTCCAATTTTTAAAATCTCCATTACCGCCTGCTGTTCGTCTTCATCTAAGTTTGTCTCAAATGCCTCTCTTTTGCTTAACATCCGTTGAGCAATATCTACTAAACTATTGATTTCAATTTGAAAACTTTTTTTAGCCATCTTTAGTTGGGTCGGCTCAAATTCTAGAGCTCCCATTCCTCTTGTACCAATAAAACAAAGTTGTTCTATTGGGTTCATGCTATTTTCTGGGCGTCCATTTTGCGCTAACCAAATATTGATTAATTGGTTACCATACTTATCAGGTAGTACATCGGCTAAGAAACCAGGCAATCCTTTAAATGTATCGTATTGGCTGTTTTTGGAAGGTCTTAATTCAGGAAAAGAAAAGATGGATTGATTGGATGAGATGGGCATTTTTATTGGAGCTAAATCTATGTTTTTGGCTTTAAATTTTGGCTCATATTCGAAACTAGCAAGTCCTTGTTCTTCATCCCAAGCGACAGCTCCAACAGTTTGTCCCCAAATTTTAACAAATGCTGTTTTTACTTCTACCATTTGCTTTTATTTTGTTTATTGATTTCATTACTTGTACTAGCTCTCTGTCTTTTTAGTTTTTCAAGCCGCGCAAGCTCCAAAGGGCTTAGTTGGGATTGAATCTTAAAGACTTCAAGTACATCAAGCAGGTTAAGTGCTCTTAAAATCTGTACTAAAGAGGTTAATGATATAAGTTCTCCATTTTCAATTTTACTCATAGTCCACCGGTTAATCCCTGCAACCTCAGCAATATTTGCTTGCGTTTTATTTTGAATTAAACGGTGGTGTCTTATGTAATTGCCAATTATGCCAACTATAGACTTATCAGTCATAGATAACCAGTTAATGTTGGTACTTGCCATCTTTATTATTTTATATTGTTCTTATTGTTGGTATTTACCAACTCGAATATACAAACACATTCTCTATAAACAATATAAATGTTGGTAATTACTATCATAATAAACATTTAAAAGCCTTAATGCTGGTAATTACTACCATTAAAAACAACATTGAAAGATGTATTACTTCTTAGCAGATCTCTCAGAGAAGACGTTGCGCTACAACCTCCTTCACTCCAAAGGGCACCGCGAAGCACGAATCGGTCTCGATCAAGCTTAGGTAGAAGATTACTTTCTTGCAAAACTTTAAGACTGTAAACTTGCCAAAAACTCCTCCCACTCCTCTTTTTGCTTACCTTTCATTACTCTTGGGAATTTATTCATAGCACCTATTTTGCCTTTCTTTTCCATAAAATCAAGAAATACTTGATTGCTATGCACCTCTACAAATACATCGGTCAATGCACTTGTGCGCTCGGTGGCATAATCGTCATTAATCTCGCAAAGCACTTCGTCTATTAAGACCTGTAGCTCTGTCGTATCTACTTCTTGGTCACAAGCGAGATACCAGCGATGGGCAAATAATCCTTCATGCGGAAAACCTACCACGGTAAATTCTCGGATAACAAGATCCTTTTTCTTCTGAACAATTTCTATGGCTTTGTTCATATTATCTACACTCAAATGCTCCCCTACCAAACTCAAAAATTGCTTGGTGCGACCTACAATAATAATCTCGGTTAAGGCTACGTTGGTAAATCGTAATACATCGCCTACCAAATAACGCCAAGCTCCAGAGCAGGTACTAATCACTATGGCGTAGTCCTGCCCCTCTATAACTTCGTGCACACGATAGGCTTCGGCCCCTTGTTTTATCTCGCCCTCTTCATCAAAATTTTCTTCATTGAAAGGTACAAACTCATAGAAAATACTATTGTTCGTTACTAAGGAAATACCTTTTACTCCCGGTCTTGATTGAAAGCCAAAGCTCCCCTCACTAGCCATATAGGTTTCGATAAAGGTAATAGGACGCCCCAGCACTTTCTTAAAACTATCGCGATAAGGTTCAAAGCTTACACCACCATGTATGTACAAATCTAAGTTGGGCCATATCTCATGGATATGATCGACTTTGTGATATCTTACCACCTCTTCCATAACAATCTGCACCCAAGCAGGCACGCCTGCTACGATACTTACATCCCATGTTTTGGCCTTACGTACAATGAGTTTAATTCTATCTTCCCAGCGCGGTCGCTTGGATATTCCTTGCCCTGGTTTATAAAAAAAGAAGGATAGCCAACGTGGCATATTCTTGGCCGAAATGCCGCTCATATCCCCTTCGTAATAATCACCTTTTTCAAAGAGTGCCGTTGTACCGCCCAACATTAATACGCCCTTGGAAAAAACGGTTGTGGGCAAGTCAAAATGGAGCAAACTAACAAACTGCTTAAAGCCCGTTTTCTTAACCGACTTAATCATATCATCCGTGACCGGAATGTGCTTACTCGCACTTTCTGATGTACCCGAGCTCAGGGCAAAATACTTGACCTTGCCCGGCCAAGCCACATCTACATCACCCTCGTGGCTCATACGCCACCAGTCTTTGTACATAGAGCTATAATTATGATAGGGTATTTTTTTAAAGGCCTCATACACATCTTTGGATTGAAGCATTTCGTTAAATTGATAATACTTTCCAAAAGAGGTGTTTTTGGCGGTGCGCAATAACCGCTTCAATTCCTGATGTTGATAATTTCGAGGGGTAGAATTTTTGAAGGTAAAATTCTCTTGAATTTGTAAGTAACGCTTAATGATTTGTCCAAGTAATGCCAAACTTTGAGATTAGGTAAGCCGTAAATTTATAGAATAGAAAGCAAAAAAAATATTTATTATTCGATTAAATAGTGCTTGATGTTATTAAAGTCTCCTAGCGTTTGTGATAGTCCAGATAAATTTGTTTTATATTTATAAGATACAATTTTAAGGCATGAGACATTTTTTACTCCTAGTACTTTTTACCTTCGTTCTAAGCATAAGCGCCAAAGCGCAAACGATGACGAAATCATTTATGCATGATGGCGTGAATAGGACATATACTATTTACATTCCTGCCAATTATAATGCGAGTAATCCGGTGCCTCTAATATTAAACTTTCATGGCTTTGGTGGTAGCAATACACAACAAATGACCTTAGCCAACTTTAGACCTATTGCAGATACGGCAGGCTTTATTGTGGTATGTCCATTAGGTACCTTACTCCCAATATTTAATCTGCCGCATTGGAATGTAGGTAGCTGGACAGTGGGTAGCCCTGCCAATGATGTAGATTTTACTTCCGTATTAATAGATAGTATTGCTGCCAATTATTCTATAAATCCTAGTCGTATTTATGCGACTGGATTTTCTAATGGAGGTTTTTTTAGCCACAAATTAGCTCAACAATTGAGCAATCGCATTGCGGCCATTGCGTCGGTGGCTGGTACATTTTCTCCAGAAATGATGACGGACAATCCGAACCCTACGCACCCAACACCCGTATTACAAATACATGGAACAACAGACGGCACAGTAGCCTATAACGGCAGTACATCACCTGCACAAATGATTGCAGTAGATAGTGTTTTGGACTATTGGGTTAACTATAATAACTGTGATCTTACACCGAGTGTAACGGCTGTGCCTGATATTAATACCGCCGATGGTAGTACGGTGGAGCATATTATATATAATAATGGTAATAATGGCGTTACGGTAGAGCATTTTAAAATTACAGGGGGCGGTCATACTTGGCCAGGAACCCTAGGTGCTAATAGAGATATTAATGCTTGTGAAGAAATATGGAAGTTCTTTAATAAAGCGGCCTTGAACCCTACTTCGGTGATTGATTATAAAAACAACTTAAATATAAGCTTGTACCCTAATCCAAGCAATGGAATATTGCATGTAAGTATGGACGGTCTAAAATCTGAGCGATATACGGTTATGGATATACAGGGTGCAGTGATAAAATCTGGCACCATAACAGCCAATGACCCTAAGATTGATATAAGCTCATTAGCCGACAATGTGTATATTGTTGATATAGCTAATCAATCATTTAAAGTTTCGCTTATTCGCTAAGCTACTTTTATAAAACGACAAATCTTTTTTAATGAAAAATACATTTATACTCCTTGCCACGGCTTTACTTCTATTCAGCTTTAACTCACCGGATAAATCAGAGGAATTTGATTTTGGTCGCTTCTCGGGCGATAAATATTCTAATAAATATTTTGAAATAAACTTGGACCTACCAAGCGATTGGTACAAACAATCGCAAGAAGAAACAAAGCGATTAGCCCAGCTTGGCATGGAGTTAATTAGCGATGATGACCTTGTATAAAAGAAGTTATTAAAAGCCTCTGAAGTTAGGATTGCTCATTTATTTATGCTTTAAAAAAATGAACCAGGTGCTCCTGTTGATTTTAATGCAAGTATGATACTCTTGCCGGAAAATGTTAAGCATGCTCCGGGCATAAAGAAAGGTGATGACTACTTATTTCATGCACGCAAACTACTTGCTAACTCCGCCAAAGAATATGACTTTATAACAGAAGAATTTGAAAAGCTAGAAGTAGGCGGTAAAGATTTTTATGTAATGGAAGCGAGCAAGAAACTTAACAACACAAGTATAAGTCAATTATATATTACTACAATACTTGATGGATTTGCACTAGGTTTTGTACTTAGTTACGACAATGATTTAGATAAGATGGAAATGATGAATTCTATTAAAACCATAGAATTTAAATAAGCTAATCCACAGACTTTTTGGACAATAAAAAGAATACCAACATACCCAGACCACAAATACCTGCAACAATAAACCAGGTGCTATTAAAGCCTAATCGCTCAGCACTCTGCATACCAATGTTGTGACTAAAAATATGAGCTACCGAAAAGTTCATGGAAAACAAGGCCATATACTCTCCTTGCTTACCCTTCTTGGCGCGCCTAACAGCCAAGGTATTGGCAAATGGGAAAACAAAAATTTCGCCAATTGTCATTAATAGTACACTTACAACCACAATGCCTGGCCAATTAGCAAATGGCAGGATTAAAAAACTGAGCCCCAACAAACTTAAACCAAATATCAGGAGCTTGGCGCGATTATAATTTCTCGAATCGAAATATTGTACTACAGGCATTTCTATTAAAAATACCAAGAGCCCATTCATGCCCATGAGTAGACCAATTTGCCCCTCAGAAAATCCAATCACATTTCTATAATAAACAGGCATAGAAGAGAAGTACTGCAAAAAAGCAATGGTAAAAATGTACAAGCCAGCCAATAATAATAAGTAGTAGGCATCCTTATAAGGAGACAAAGGATTATCAACTTCTACTTGTAAGTCTATTGGTTTTCTTTTCTTAGGATTAAGTAAAATTATAAGTAATACCCCAGCCGCAATATTGGTTGCACCATCTAACCAGAAAAGAGCGGCATAACCAAAGTATAATATTAAAGCTCCACCAACAGTCGGCCCTAGTGACATGCCCAAATTAACAGATAGGCGTATTAAGGATACAGAGCGCGTTTTATTCTCAGGCTTGGAGTAATTACTCATAGCCACAAATAAAGCCGGTCTAAAGGCATCGGCCACCAATGTTAGCAAAAAGACCCCGATACAAAGCGATTGAAAATCATGTAAATATTGAATAAGTATAAAGCCCAGCCCACCGAGAATAAAACTACCAAACATAACCCGATAGCCTCCAATGATATCCGTAAGCTTACCACCACTCCAGGCTCCTATTAATGACCCAACACCAAAGCAACTCATAATCCAGCCCACTTGTTGTAAAGACAAGCCTACTTCACCGGTTAAGTAAATAGATAAGAAGGGAATAACCATCATGCCCGCACGATTGACCAATGTAATACCTGCCAAAATCCATATCTCTTGGCTCAGGCCGCGAAAGGTGTTAATATATTTTTGAAACAGCGAATTCATTATGCTTATAGGGCTAATACTTTATTAGGGTGTAAATTGCAATAAATATTACAACATGCGCAAATTATTATTCACTTGTTTATCAATTATATCTTTTTCTTTCATGACATCGCAAGCCAGTGCGCATTGTGAAATTCCTTGTGGGATATATAACGACTCGGTTAGAGTTAAATTAATCTACGAACATATACAGACTATTGAGAAGTCAATTAATGAAATAAATAGACTTTCAAAAATGGCGAAACCAGACTATAACCAACTTACACGTTGGGTAAATAATAAAGAAGAGCATGCCAATAAGATACAAGAAACGGTTGGTCAATATTTTTTACACCAAAGAATAAAATTAGTAGATCAAAATGATAGACATGCTTATACGCATTATGTTCAGAAGTTACAACTGTTACATAAACTATCGGTCTACGCTATGAAAACGAAACAAAGTCCTGACTTAACAAACGTTACTTTGCTAAGAAACACATTAGCTGCCTTTGAGAAAGCCTACTTTACACACTCGCATTAAGTTTTCATATTCAGATCAAATCATCAATATGAAGAAATTTAATTTAGTCTTAATCATCCTACTTAGTTTAAGTTGTAACCTTTTTGCACAAAATAGCTATGTAGAATGTGAGACAGAACCAAGCCAATCAGATTTTGATAATATCCATCGTGCATTGGATCAGTTAAATGCAGGACAATACAAAACGGCGGCGGATTCTAATGTTCCAGTTAAATTTCACATTATTGCCAGCTCCAACGGAACAGGCGGTATTGATTCTATAGATGCTTTTAATGAATTGGATATTTGTAATACGAGATACTTAGGTGCTGGCATCCAATTTGTGCACTGCGGTAATATTGACTATGTTAATAGTAATAATTATACCGATTTTGAAAAATATGTTGATGAAACAATATGCGATGCTAATGATGCATTGAATGTCTTAAATATATACTTCGTTCAAGACCTTTATAGAGTTTCTGGTACAGATACTACTCGCCTTTGTGGTTACGCATACTTATCGGATGTTACAAAAAACAGATTAATCGTAACAAATAGCTGCGCTCAAAACTCCAGCACTTTAGCCCACGAAATTGGCCACTACTTCTCATTATTACATACGCACTCTACCAGCGCTGGCGATGAATTGGTAGACGGTTCAAACTGTGCAACAGCTGGAGATGAATTATGTGATACGCCTGCCGATCCAAGATTATCCACTTCCGTGGTAGATGCAGCTTGTAATTATACTGGCACAGCAACAGATGCCAATAATCAAGCCTACGCACCCAATGCGAGAAATATACTTTCATACTCACGCAAGAACTGCCGTGACTATTTCTCACCGCAACAATTACAGCGCATGAATAATTATTGGTTGACCTATCGTAATTACTTAGCATGCCCTGCAGTTGCTCCTGTTGGAGTGCAAGACCTGACTAAAAAAGCCCAGATTTCAATATTTCCTAATCCGGCACAGGAATTTGTAACGTTTAAGTCCGACCGAGAAATAACAAAAGCAAGCTTGTATTCTTTAACCGGAAAGTTATTATTATCTGATAATAACAAATCACAAGAAATAAATATGAACTTGTCTAAATTTTCAGCTGGTATATACTTCTATGAACTACAGATTGGCAATGAAAAACGTAATGGAAAACTGATTAAAGATTAATACGTTAAAACAATTTAAAAGTCAATAAATACAGCTAGTCCTGACTTTATGCACTTCTTATTTCTAGGCTCGAAGTAGTGTAATTCTTGTTACATTTGCAAGCAGTGAATTTCGTATTTCCTTTATTCCTAATAGCAGGTGTTTTGTTGGCCATACCGGTCATCATTCACTTATTCAATTTTAGGAAATTTAAGAAGGTATTCTTTCCCGATATTCGTTTCCTACAAGAGATTAAAGAACAAACGAATAAACGTTCGCAACTAAAAAGACTCCTTATTTTATTGTCAAGATTATTAGCTTCTATTGCTTTAATCTTAGCTTTTGCACAACCTTACTTTTCTAAAAATGGGGAGAAAGTTGATAACGCTCCCAATGCGGTAAGCATTTATATCGATAATTCTTTTAGCTTAGGCTTGGAGGAAAAAGGTGTTCCCAAATTGGCATTTGCAAAAAATAAAGCGCAAGATATCGTTGAGTCATTCTCAGAGGCTGATAAGTTTCAAATCCTGAGCAATGAGTTTTCTTCGGAAGAAAATAGATTTTACCCAAAGAAAGAAGCACTCGCTGTATTAAGTCGTGTGGCTATTTCTCCAAAGAAAAGAGAAGCACGATTTATATTAGAAAAGCAGAAAAAACTATTAAGTACACAAGCGGGATCAAAACCTATTATCGCTTATATATCTGATTTTCAAAAAACTGCTTTTGATTTAAATACAAAAAGCACCGATACCATTCCTAAGTATTTTATTCCCCTTGCACAAGATAATACGAATAATATATCTATTGATACCGTAAGCGTTGGTGCTGGTGGCATCCAACTACAAGGCAATAATAGCTTGGGTGTAAAACTCACTAACTATGGCGAGGATGAAAAACAAACCTATATAACATTAGAGGTGAATGGACAAGTAAAAAGTATTGTGAATAGCACGGTACCGGCGAAAAGTAGCAAAACAGATTCAATAAACTTTACAACAAGCCAAGCGGGCATTCAAAAAATGAAAGTCTATATCAATGACTATCCTATGTCGTTTGATGACACCTTTTATGTAGCTGCTGAGGTGGTTTCTAATTATTCAATACTGCTATTAAACCAGCGGAATGCCAATGCTTTTTTAACGACCGTATTTAGACCTTCACCTTTATTTAAAACAGAGAATAATAATGTTGGCTCATTTAACCCAGAGGGTTTGGACAATTATAGCTTGGTTGTATTAAATGGCACAACTAATATCCCTCAAAAATTAGCCGATGGTTTAAAATCATTTGCAGAGCATGGTGGTAGCGTTTTAGTATTTGCTCCTCAAAGCGCGAATACGGGAAATTTAAACACCTTCTTACAGCAGGCTGCCGGTTGCAGCATCTCAAGTTTTACAAGCGAAAAAAGTGACGTCACTTCCTTTAGCAGAGCACATCCAGTATTTTCAGGGATGTTTGCTAAAATACCAGACAATATAGACTTACCCATTGCCAACGAGCATTTTAGAATAAGCTCTGGCAACCTAAGCGGCTCGCAAAAACTTTTCACCTTTTCTAATGGCGATGGTTTTTTAAACGCCTATAATGTAGGTAATGGTAAATTATACTTGTGCGCATCATCGGCAGAAAAAAGCGCCAGTTCATTTCCTAATTCATATTGGTTCTTACCTATGATGTATAAGATGGCACTCAGTCAAAAAAGTGGTTCGGTTCACTCTTTAGTATTAGGTGAGCATGCACAAATGTCATTTCCCAACCGCAGTAAAACGGGTGGCGAGCAAGTGTATCATTTGACGAATGGAACTGAAGATATTATTCCTGCACAACGTAGTTTGGGTAATAAAACAGTATTAAACATCGGCAAGAACATTCAACAAGCCGATTTATACCAGACATACCTACCAGGAAGTAAAGACTCACTGCCCGTAGGTATTAACTATAGCCGTGCTGAGAGCGATTTAAGTTTTTGGAATACAAATACCTTGCAAACAAAGAGCCAGCTTAAAAATACTCATTGGTTAGCGCCTAACGCATCTGTAGGTGCAGAGGTGAATAGCTTAGAAAAAGGTACGCCGCTTTGGAAAGTATTTATTATTTTCGCATTATTATTTTTATTGACTGAAATATTGCTGATAAGATTTCTAAAATAGCTGAATGAATGTATTAATCAAACACGCTACTCTCCTATCTGATAAGAGCCCTCACCATCTTAAAAAAAGAGATATTTTAATTAAGAATGGACGCATTGAAAAAATTGAGGCTAGTATTGATGCTAAAGTCAAAACGATAGATGCTAAAAACGCATTTGTAAGTATGGGTTGGGTTGATCTCATGGCTGACTTCTGTGATCCAGGTTTTGAACATAAAGAAGATATTCATTCCGGATTAAACTTAGCAGCAGCTAGTGGCTTTACCGATGTATGTGTTGTGCCCAATACACTACCATTGATAAGCTCAAAATCGCAAGTTGCTTATATTAAAAATAAAGCTGCCCAGCATGCTGTAGACTTACACCCTATTGCGCATATAAGCACCTCTGAGAAGGAAGAGAAACTGGCCGAGATGTATGACATGCATAAAGCAGGTGCTATTCTATTTGGCAATGGAAAGAATAGCGTGCAAAATGCGGGCCTCATGCTCAAAGCATTACAATATCTAAAAACAATAGACGGAACATTTATACAAATACCAGATACTCGTTCTATATCCCAGAATGCATTGATGCACGAAGGGGAAATGAGCACTAGCCTAGGTATGTCTGGCAACCCTGATACTGCTGAGCATATACAAATACAACGAGACATTGCCTTATGTGAGTATGCAGAAAGCAAATTGCATTTTACAGGTGTTAGTTCTAAAAAATCTGTAGAGTTAATATTAGCCGCACAAAAGAAAGGCGTAAACGTAACATGCTCAGTTACACCTTATCACCTTTTGTATACAGATCAAAATTTATCAGACTATGATGCCAACTTCAAAGTAAATCCTCCATTACGAAGTGAAAAAGATAGAGCATACCTTGTAAAAGCATTGAGTTCTGGAAAGATTAACGCAGTAGCCTCTCATCACACACCACAAGATATTGATGCGAAACATGTAGAATTTGCTTATGCCGAAGCTGGTATGATTAGTATGCAAACGACTTTTAGCTCATTAGTAAAAGCAGGATTAACGGCGGAACAAATAAGTAATGCCTTAGCTACACAATCAAGAAATTTATTGGGTCTAAATAATGCGATAGCTGAAGGCGAAGAAGCTTGCCTAACCATTTTTTCCATGAAAGAAAAATGGACATACAATAAAGAAAACAACTTATCCAAATCTGCCAACTCTCCATTACTTGGCGAAGCATTACAAGGCAAGGTGTTAGGTATCGTAAATAAAAACCAGCATACGTTCTAAGATGCAATTAAAAGGATACACACAGTTTGGAATGCTAACGGCCATGCTCATATTGGCATTGCAATTATTCTTGGTCAAGTTTAGCCTAGCCAGTTCAGGTCTGGTAGCGCTTCAATATGTATTATTATTAATGGGCATTTTTGTAAGCGTATATCTTTACAATAAGAACAATCGGTTAATTGTAGTGGACTTATTCATGATTGGTTTCAGAACCTTGAGTTCTGCCGTAGCCATATTAGTGATCGGTCAGTTGATCTTTTTTTGGTTATTACCCAAGCCCAAAGGCTTAGAATTTACAGCGGTCTTAATACGCGTTATACTTCCTTTAGTATTCTCAGGCATGATATCTTCATTTGTATGTGCTATTATTGTAAATAAATTACTGACCAAAGAGTGAACTTAAGTATAGTCATACCCGCTTATAACGAAGCCGAATCGCTTCCTGAACTAACCGCTTGGATTGAACAAGTAGTAGCAGCTAATAACTATAGCTATGAAGTTATTTTTATTGATGACGGAAGTAGAGATGGCACTTGGGAAGTAATAGAGCAATTATCTGCTAAGAATAGTCATATTCGTGGGATTAAATTCCAGCGTAATTATGGCAAAAGCCCAGCATTGAACGAAGGATTTAAATTAGCCCAAGGAGACTATGTGGTTACTATGGATGCTGACTTACAAGACAGTCCTGAAGAAATACCTGGCTTAATTGCTACTTTGGAAGAAGGGAATTACGATCTAGTCAGTGGCTGGAAAAAAGTTAGACACGATAATAAATTGACAAAAAACCTACCATCTAAATTATACAATGGCGTTACGGGCAAACTAAGTGGAATTAAACTACACGACATGAATTGTGGTTTAAAAATCTATCGTAAGAATGTCATTAAAAGTATAGAAATATTTGGCGAGATGCACCGGTACATCCCTGTATTGGCTAAGAGTGCAGGCTTTAATCGTATTGGAGAGAAAGTAGTTATCCATCAGAAAAGAAAGTATGGAGTAAGTAAGTTTGGCATGGAGCGCTTTGTCAATGGTTTCTTAGATTTAAGCACAGTTCTGTTCATCTCAAGGTATGGTCGCAAACCGATGCACCTATTTGGCTTATGGGGTACATTATTATTCTTATTAGGTTTTTTCATAACCGTTTACCTCATGGTATCTAAGCTTTTCTGGCATACTCCCATCACGACACGTGTCCCTTTTTACTTGGCATTGACAGTCATGATACTAGGCACTCAATTTTTCTTAGCTGGCTTTATTGGCGAGCTTATATCTCGCAATAGTGCAGATAGAAATCAATATCTTATAGAGAAAACACTTTAAGTTTTAACGAACTATTCATTTTTACCATTTCAGCTACAGCTACATTTGCGCGCATGAAATGGCGCATAACAGCTTTCTTCCTTTTTATCCGTTTTATTGCAGTGGCACAAGGCACAATCAGTGGTCAAATTATAGATTCTGAAAGTAAAAAAGCATTAGACTTTGTCACCGTTTCATTGAAAAGTGCGGACAATCCTTCTTTTATTCGTGGAGATCGTACAGATGAAAAAGGCAACTTTATCATAAAAAAAATACCCTTAGGATCTTACACATTACAAGTATCTTATTTAGGCTACGAAACTAAAAAAATAGCAACGCGCATTACACAGAATAATAAAAGAATTAAACTAGGAACAATTAACTTAGAGAAAAGTCGTTCTCAATTAGGTACCGTTTTAATTGAAGCCGATGCTCCCACAATTGATATACAGGCAGATAAAAAAGTATTTAATGTTGATCAAAACATTAGTTCGCAAGGCGGCACACTGCAAGATGCACTTACAAATGTACCTGGCGTAAATGTTAGCGCTGATGGTGCCGTATCACTCAGAGGCAAATCAAATGTGACCATATTAATTGATGGGAAGCAAAATGCTTTACTGGCAGACTTAGCCACTGCATTACAAAGTATACCAGCGGATAATATTAAAAGTATTGAAGTCATTACAAACCCATCGGCTAAATATGAAGCACAAGGACTTGGCGGAATAATAAATATTGTTCTTAAGGAAAGCAAGCGTAAAAAAGGACTAACAGGCTCTGTTAATGTTGGTGCTAAATACAACTGGAAAGCCAATGCCGGCCTAAACTTAAACTACCGACCTTCAGACAGACTATCTTTTTTCTTAAATGCAAATGGTGGAACGGGTCGTGTGTGGGAGACCAATTCATACGAGCGATTTAGCTATGAAAACGCCAACACCTTTCGTTCCGAAAGTATTAAGTGGCGAGACCCCAATAGACTTTTTACCAGCTTTGGCGTAGAATATGCGATTGATAAAAGAAACAAATTGACTTGGACAAACTCTTTCTTCAGAGGACGATTTGGCGGGAATGACAGCACCGATATTTTTGAGGAAGAAGACTTCACTAGCTTGAATGAACGCTGGTTCAGAAATAATGTTTATACCGCTTGGCCCTCATCCAACACAAGCAACTTAAAGTATCAACGCAGCTACAATAACCCAAAGCAAAAATTGAATATTGAGTTAAACCTAAGCAGTCGTAACTATATTCGAGAGAGTGATTACCAGACAGATATTTATGACCCTCAGGACAATTTAATCAATAGCTTTACGCAGCGTAACCCCATTGATGGTGGGAATATTAATGGAGCGTTTCAAATAGATTATGAACACCCTATAGGAGAAAATGGGAAACTAGAAGTAGGCGAAAGAACTTATGCTATCAAATTTCAATCGCAGAATGAACCAACCATTCAATTCTTAAATCAAGCTGAAGTTGAAGAAACTATTCTCAAAAATAACTTTGACTACATAAGCCAAGTACATGGCTTATACACCACCTATTCAACCAAATACAAAGATTATTCTTTTCAAGTAGGATTACGTGGCGAGTATTTTCAATACGATGGAAGTGTGGAACAGTTGGCAAGTGATTTTACTACTAATTACTTAAGTTTATTTCCAAGCGCCTTCGTTTCTAAAAAGTTAGATAAAACGAGTGATGTTAGTTTTAACTATTCTCGTCGTGTTAATAGACCAAACTTCTTTGCCTTATTACCAGCAGTACGTGTAAACAATCCATTGGATACAAGTATAGGTAATCCTGGTCTTCGCCCTGAATTTATAAATGCATTTGAACTTTCCTACAATAAAACATACAAGCGCACCAATACGTTTTTGATCAGTGCATACTATCAACTAACCAATGATATAATCCAACGCTTTAGACGCTTTAATGCGGATGGTTCTACCTTTTCCCAAACTCAGAACTTAGCTAGCGGTACAACTTTTGGTTTAGAAATTACTAATCAGTATTTCATTCGTAAAGGTTGGGACATTACATTAAATGCCAATGGATTTAGAAATATTATTAATGGTTCTAATATCGAAGAAGGACAAGACTTTGAAGGTTATGGAGGCTTTCTTAAATTAGTGAACAATACAAAAATTGGTAAGCTTTGGAATATTCAAATTTCTGGTAATTACTTCGCACCCAAGATTATTGTACAAGGCATAAGAAAGGGCTATGGTTTTATAGACTTTGCAATTAAACGTAGCTTTATGGATAAACAACTGAATCTTACATTCATAGCAAGCGATATACTTAATACCAATAAAACTATTACAGAATACGACCTTCCAGCACAGTTCCAACGAACCATACGGAACAGGCAAACACAGTTTATTGGATTTAACCTCAGCTATACGTTCCCTAAAAAAGGAAAGAAAGGTAGTTATGGCAAGTATAATAAAGGTGGCAAAAAATCCAAAGAACGTGATGACAACTTAAAAGGTGATGATGATGGAGGGTATTAATGCAATTATGAATTGATGAATTACAAACTGCGCTTAATTAATTAGTATTTTTTTGACTAATCTTTCATTTTTAAATTTTAGATGGACAATATAAATACCAGCCGGCAGATAGGATAAATCTTTTTCATAATAATGACTTGCCGACTTTTCGCTTAAAACTAAGGCGCCAATAGAATTATAAACTTTATAATTAATTGCATAAGCAGTTCGCAAACTTAGACTGTTATTTACAAAAAATATAGTTGGGTCTTTTTTATTGTCATTAACACCAATAGCCCATTGCTTTATTCGTTCTTTTTTATAGCATGAATCTATTGGAAATACTCCATTAAATTGCTCGTTCCACAAATATCGAACCGTATCTTTTGAGCTATAGCACTTGCAAGTAAAACCTGGAGTATTCCATTCACCTCCTCCAATATTAAATGGAAATTGATAATTCATTCCTACGCCCTCAATTGCAAAATTAGGTTGTGCTGCAACTGGAGTATGCATCCAAAAAGACAAACGACGACTAATCCCAAAATAATTTTCATTTCTAACGGAGTCTATAACCTAATCAAGTGTTCCAGGAGAACTATTTGAGCTATTATAAACTGAAGTATTAACGGTATCATTTATGTTCAAAGAATAGTCAACATATAAAGTATCGTTGTTATTAAATCTTTCATAAATTTTCTTTGCGGCTGTATCTTCTCTAAGATAAGTAACATACAATCTTTCAGGACCAAACCAAATAGGCAATTCCAATTGAGAAATATTGGTTACGTAGCCAACAATTTTATGATAAGTATAAACTCCTATGATTGTATCCTTCTCTACAAAAGAAACAATCTCTCCTCTGTTATGTAGCCTTCCCTAAAAATTGGACAGTTTAAAAATCAGAAAATCTTTAATTTTAAACTGTAAAACATGAAAAGAAGTAAATTTAACGAGAGCCAGATCATCAAGGCTCTAAAAGAAAACGAACAAGGACGAAGCGTTC
>CALIIL010000169.1 GCA_938017685.1 uncultured Chitinophagaceae bacterium | reverse complement strand
TATATTTACGATGCAAAAACAAAAAACTTCCAAAGACAGACAGACTTCCCACAACAAGTTTGTTTGCTTTGAAAGTAAAATTAATCAAATCGATTACACACTTTTTTGTACACTACCAGCTTACTATATCTTGTAACTCCGCTTTAAATAAGGTGCGACTACTGGCCGATTTGCAAACCAAATATGCAACATTAGATCCAGCATATGATTGAAAGGATAGTAAGAGAAGTACGATGAAGATTATTATTTTCATGTAATAAAGATAATAATAGAATAATGGATTACTTAAATCATCAAATCATCAAATTGAACTTCTTAGCACCGTCCTTCGAGAGCCTCAGGTTGACACGCTTATAAAATCATCAAATCCCCAAATCCCCAAATCAAAATCTACTCCCTCCACAAAAACGGATAAAGAATATAGCTCAATAATAAGATAAGCATATTCAATGCGAGTAGTACAAAAAACAATTCCCACCAACCTTCAGTAGCCATGGGCGAGAGCAGCGGCTTACTCAAATCACTTAATAATAAAAGGGGCGGAATGACTAATGGAAAACCAAGAATAGCAATTAAGGCAGAGTTGCCTCCAGCTTTGCCAGCAATAGCGGATAGCAATGTAAAGAGCGTGCTCAAACTAAAACCACCCACCAAAACCACCAATACAAACTTGCCAAAATGTATGGCAGGGTTGCCAAGGAAGAGTGCAAAGAGTAAATAAGCGACTAAACTCATAAGCAGCATCAAGACTGCATTATAAATTAATTTAGAAAGGATCACCTCCTCGGCACTGAATATTGAATAGTAATAGAGCTGTCGCGCTTTACTTTCTTGTAAGAAACTTTTGGCCACGGCATTAACCGATACAAATAAAAGAATAACCCAAAACAGTACATTCCAAGTCTCTGGTTCAGGTATGGGCGCGAGCAAATTAATAAGGAAAACAGCAGAGGCTAAGTATAGCAAAATGCCGTACAGCGAATACTGTTGCCGCCACTCGAGCAACATATCTTTTTTAATCAATTTTATAATTCGACCGAACACCTTTACTTTTACTTCTCAAAAGTACGAATACACATTCAATGCAAAAGATATTAATAGCAAATAGAGGAGAAATAGCATTACGCGTTATGCGTACATGTAAGAAAATGGGTATTGCAACCGTAGCAGTTTACAGCGAAGCGGATGCTGGGATGCCTTTCGTGGCCTTTGCCGATGAAAGCTTTTGTATTGGACCTGCTCCTAGTAATCAATCATATCTCTTGGGAGATAAAATTATTGAAGTAGCCAAAGCATGTGGTGCGGAAGGTATTCATCCAGGTTATGGTTTTTTGAGTGAGAATGCTGCTTTTTCGAAAGCGGTGTCTGATGCAGGTTTGCGTTTTATAGGTCCAACTCAACATTCTATTGAAACAATGGGAAGCAAAATTGCTGCTAAGCAAGCGGCTGCTAAGTTTGACGTGCCTATGGTTCCTGGAACAGATAGAGCGTTAAAAGATTTGTCTGAGGCCAAAGCGGTTGCTGAGAAAACAGGTTATCCTTTATTAGTAAAAGCTAGTGCAGGTGGCGGTGGTAAAGGAATGCGTATTGTCCATGAAGCCAAAGATTTAGAAGAGCAGTTGAATTCTGCCAAGTCGGAAGCTTTAAGCTCATTTGGTGATGATGCGGTATTTATTGAAAAATATGTGGGTTCGCCTAAGCATATCGAAATACAAGTATTGGCTGATACGCATGGAAACTATGTGCATTTGTTCGAAAGAGAATGTAGCATACAACGTCGCCATCAGAAGCTTATTGAAGAAGCACCAAGTTCATGCCTAACAGAAAAAATAAGAATGGACATGGGCGAAACGGCCGTAAACGTAGCGCGCTCATGCAATTATCACGGAGCAGGAACGGTGGAGTTTTTGGTTGATGATGATTTAAATTATTATTTCTTGGAAATGAATACACGCTTGCAAGTAGAGCATTGTGTAACCGAAGAAATTACAGGCGTAGATTTAGTGGAGCAACAAATTATGGTTGCACGAGGCGAGAAGCTTACCCTCAAACAAAGTGATTTAAAAATAAAAGGACATTCTATAGAATTACGCATTTGTGCCGAAGATCCATTGGATAATTTTGTACCGGATATTGGAACGCTAGAAACGTATCGCAGACCAGTAGGCGATGGTATACGTGTAGACGATGCTTATGAGGAAGGTATGGAAATACCGATTTACTATGATCCTATGATTGGAAAATTAGTAGTGTGGGATGAAACTAGAAACAAGGCGATTGAAAAATTACGTTGGGCGATTGACAACTTTGCTATTACAGGTATCTATAACACCTTGGAGTTTGGTAAGTGGGCGGTAGATCAGCCAGCCTTTAAAGAAGGGAAGTTTGATACACACTTTATTGCCAATTATTTTACCCCAGAGAAAATGAACGAAACTTCTGAAGATTTATTAGCAATGGGTGCATTAGCCTCCGTATTTCTAATGAAAGAAGCGGGCAATATGCCCGATGCGATTAATAAGGATAGCGCGGCTTGGAAGCGTAGGAGAGGGTAGGCAAATTCTTAGTAATTGCTAATTTATAAATGGCATTAATTTGTAGTGATGTGTTGACATTAATACCTAATGTGTGTAGTCGACTTTGCTATAAGATGTATTCTCAAAATCATAGGTTCTATATGCTTCAGAATACCATTGTTGATAGTGAGAAGCCGGATAGTTCTGATAATGCATGTCGGGATGAGGGGCAATTAGCGAGTCTGTCGATGCTTGATTAAGAACATAGTAAGGAAAGTAAGCATAGGTTTCATGTCCATTTAAAACATTATTTGCATCCTGTATCAAAAATCCATACCATTGAAAATAATCATAACTACCGCCCCAAGCATAAGTATTAGATGCAAATGAATAGCTTTGATTGGTAGATTTTGACAATAGTAAATATGAGTTATTGTTATCAAAATGGCAATTGGCTCTCTTTTCATATCCAAGGTTATTAGGCGTTGTATTAGAGTTATAATTAACGTAATCTATTAGAGCAATTAGTTTTGAATAATCAAAGCTATTCTTGATTGTTGCTTATTCAGTATTCCAACTTTGGTCCAATCCTGCGCTAGTATGACTTGGTTGAAGTCCTGCACAATAAATACTATCTCCTCTCCAAGCAAAAAGCATATAGTCATTATTATAATTATAATCAACGAGGTAGTAAAAATTAGAGCCTATAGCAAACTTAGTAGAGTCAATTACATGTATGGTATCTATTCTTTGTATGTAGTCATGTATAACAGTATCCCTATATTGTACCAAGGCGCTAGAGTCTTGCGTTTTATTTTTATTGTAATATGTCATAATTACACTGTCAAAATACCTGCCGTGCGTTTCGGTATAGGTAATTGTTTTACCATCTAGACTGCTTAGAATGCCCATTGGTCCGCTATTTGTTGGAGTAGTGGTTGTAGGGGGCGTTGGGTTTGGTTCTTTTTTACAGGCAGTGAAAAAGCATAAACACAGGATGAGCATTGAGCAAATGAATTGAGCTGTTCTTTTATTCATATAAATATTATCTTATTAGCTAAGATATTACCTTTTTTAGATAAAATAGTTGAAACGCCATGTCAAAAAGTGGTATTCCTTTCTCAGCTAACTACTTAAAAGTTTTTAATTCTCGCCCAAAAGTGACCCAAACATTGCTATAATTGCTAAAAATCCATTAATTTAGAGTTTTATAATACGTATGAAAAAGAATATTTTTATCCTTAGTGTAGTAGCCTTTATTGCTGTTGGTTTTGTTTCTTGTAGTAAATATGAAGAAGGTCCAAACATTAGTTTCCGTTCCAAAGAAGCTCGATTGACGAACAATTGGGGAATTGAAAGTGTAACAATCAATGGGGTAGAGCAAGCTGAAACTCCTTTCTACGCAAAGCAAAAACATTATATCTATCCAGATGGCTCATACCGTATCACAATTATTGACCCGGTAACTTTAGAAGCTGAGAATGTGCAAGGGAACTGGACCATGTATGATAAAGGTCGTAGATTATCTCTAGTGCAAAACACATTTGCAGGTATTCCTGATACAACGGTTGATTATAAAATTCTTAAATTATTTGAACAGCAGCTTTGGATTAGAAGTGCTGACAATGCTGTTGAATATCACTTTGTACCTTACGACGAAAAAGGTAAGGACGAATAAACCCAACAACTTTGCGCCAAGCAATTAACTCCTTTATAGAGTTTTTTTACTTTCCGTTTTTACGTTTCATGCCATTGCAAACGTTTAAATACGCGGCTTGTGGGGGAACAACCGTTCTAGTAGAAATTATTGTCTACTATATTTCTTATTATTTCATTTTTAACGGACAGTATGTCGAATTAGGTCCATTAACCTTAGAACCGCATACGGCTTCTTTTTTGGTAGGCTTCGCATTTAGCTTTCCTGTTGGTTTTACATTAAATAAATATATTGTTTTTACAACTTCTAAGTTGCGTGGTCTAGTACAACTATTCCGTTATGGATTAACGGTACTAGGCAGTGTAGCGCTCAATTATTTCTTTCTAAAACTCTTCGTAGAGATGTTGGAGTTTGACCCTACCTTATCTAAAATTCTTGCAACTATTTTAGTTGTCATCTACAGCTATTTTACACAACAATATTTTTCTTTTAGTTCTAAGAAAAAAGAAGAAGAGTTGGCTTAGTTTATCTATAAGCTTTTAATGATTTTGCCTATTAATTAAGGCTTTACCCTTTACTTTTGTCGGACTTATGCGCAAGATATTTTTAGTATTATTAGTCTCTATTATCAGCCAAAGCGTTAGTGCTCAGAATGGTTCTATCAAAGGACGTGTTTTTGGTAAGATTAATAATCAACCGGTGGAGTTTGCCACGGTGCTTGTTCAAAATTCAAGCTATGGTGCTAAAACGGATATAGACGGTAACTACGAAATTAAGGATATTCCACCTGGCTTATATAATATTGAGGTTTCATACTTAGGCTTTAAGAAAAAGGTCATTTTTGAAGTAGCAGTAGATAATTATAAACCAAGCTTTGTAGATATTCCATTAGAAAAAGCTTCTAATGACTTAGGGGAAGTAAGAATTAAAGCAGGACGTATAGACAGAACAGCCGAAAGCCCATTGAGCCTAAAAACAATTGGTGTTAGTGAGATTAGAAGAAACCCCGGAGGTAACCGAGATATTAGTAAGGTGATACAGTCGTTACCAGGTGCAGGGAGTAGTGTAGGCTTTAGAAATGATATTATTATTAGAGGCGGAGGTCCATCTGAGAATAGATTTTTTATTGATGGTATTGAAATTCCAAATCTTAATCACTTTGCAACGCAAGGAGCGGGTGGTGGTCCAGTAGGAATTATCAATGTAGATTTTTTGCAAGACGTTGGCTTCTATGCAGGAGCCTTTCCAGCGAATAGAGGTAATTCATTAAGCTCCGTTTTTGATTTTAGGTTTAAAAATCCTCGCGAAGATAAATGGTCGAGTGCATTTACACTAGGCACCAGTGATGTAGGGTTAAGAACAGAAGGTCCAGTAAATGACAAAAGTGCCTTGATGGTAAGTGTACGTCGTTCTTACTTGCAGTTTTTATTTCAGGCGATTGGGCTGCCTTTCTTACCAACCTATAACGATATTCAGGCAAAGTATAAATACAAAATTGATAATAAAAACGAGATATCATATCTCGTCATAGGGGCTTATGATGTGAATAAACTAAACGATATTTCGGAGCCAGATCAGGGACAACAATTTTTATTAAACTTATTGCCAGAACAAAACCAATGGAATTACACCAACGGAATAGTGTACAAACACTATTCAAAAAATAGCTTTCAGACCTTGGTTGTAAGCCGCAATATGCTTTCTAACAGAATATTTAAACATGTAAATAATGATCAGAGCTTGCCATTGACATTTGAGTTTAACTCTCAAGAGATTGAGAATAAAGTTCGTTTTGAAAATAATATAGAGAAAAAAGGTTGGACTATTAATTATGGTGCTGGTGCTCAATATGTAAAATATAATGCGGATAACTTCGCCAGTTTTAGTTTACCAAGTGGTGAGATTGATAGCTCTAAATTCAATTCAGAAATTGACTTTTTTAAATACAGCATATTTGGACAAGTTAGCCGCTCTTTCTTAGGAGATAAATTATCGTTGAGTGCAGGTTTAAGAACGGATGTACATACTTTTACTAAAGTAGCTCAGAACCCACTAAATCAGTTGTCTCCTAGAGCCTCGGCTTCTTATATGCTTACGAACAAGCTAAGCTTAAATGCCAATGTGGGTCGTTATTATCAAACACCTTCTTATACTATACTTGGTTATAAAGACAGTAATAACAATTTCGTTAATCAGCAGAACAACTTGCCGTTTATTGCTTGTAATCATTTGATTGGAGGTATTGAATACGCTTCGAATAAAAATTCCCGATTTTCTATTGAAGCATTTTATAAAAAATATAATAACTACCCTGTAAGTGTTAATCTCTCCTTAGCATTAGCTAATGAAGGCGGTGATTTTGGTGTTGTGGGTAACGAAGCAGTAGTGCCAACGGCACAGGCACGTTCTTATGGTGTTGAGTTTTTTGGACAACAAAAATTATACAAAGGCTTTTATGGTCTATTAGCGGTAACATTATTTCGCAGTCAAGCAACAAATGGAACTGGAACAGATTTTGTAGCTACATCTTGGGATCAACGATTTATTGTCAATCTTACTGCAGGAAAAACATTTAAACGCAATATAGAAGTGGGGGCTAAGTTTAGATTATCTGGTGGTCGTCCGTTTACGCCATTTGACACATTAACATCATCGCTGGTTAACGTGTGGGACGTGACTAATCAAGGAATATTAGATTATAATTATATTAATCAAAACCGCTTACCCTTTAATCATCAATTGGATATTAGAATTGACAAAAAATGGTTCTTTAAAAAGTGGAACTTTAATTTATATTTTGACGTACAGAACGCTTATGCATTTCAAGCTAAGCAGCCAGATATATTAGATGTAAAGCGCGATAATCAAGGTAACCCATTACTTATTTCAGGGAGCACTCCTGCTCGTTATCAAACACAGTTTGTTGAAAATTTAAATGGTACGGTATTGCCTACACTTGGGGTGATTATAGAGTACTAAGCTACTTTAACTTCCTCAAGAACTTTGGTGTACAAAGCTTCGTACTGCGGTATGATGTATTTAATGTCAAATGTCTTGGCGTGTGCTAGTGCATTTTCTTTAAACTCATTCAATAGTTTCTCGTCTTTGAGTAGCTTGAGCGAATTGGCCGCTAAAGCATTGACGTCGCCTACATTAGATAAGAAACCGGTATGTCCATCAATATTAATTTCTGGGATACCACCTGCATTACTTGAGATGACCGGTACACGACAAGCCATAGCCTCTAAAGCGGCTAAACCAAAGCTTTCATATTCAGAAGGCAGTAAGAACAAGTCTGCAATGCTCAGGAGTTCCTCCATTTTGTCTTGCCGTCCTAGGAATGAAATATCATCGCAAGTGCCTAAATCTCGGCATAGCTGTTCCATATTTACACGTTCTGGTCCATCGCCAATCATCAATAATTTGGCGGGCACTTCTTTTCTAATTTTTGCAAAGGCTTCAATAGCATCTTGTACACGTTTTACCTTTCTAAAGTTTGATACGTGTGCTAATATTTTTTGTCCTTCTGGGGCAATTATTTTTTTGAAATGCTCTTTGTCTAAATATTGGAAACGCTCTAAATCTACAAAATTGGTTATTACTTGAATTTCTTGTGTGATATCAAAATGCCTTTCTGTTTCTTCTTTTAAATTTTCAGATACTGCAGTTACAGCATTGGAATTATTCATAGAGAAGGTAACTACTGGCTCATACGTCTTATCTCGCCCAACAAGTGTTATGTCTGTACCGTGTAAGGTTGTAATAAAAGGTACTTCTATGCCTTTGCTTCTGGCAATTTGTTGAGCCATGAAAGCTGCCGATGCGTGCGGTATCGCATAGTGTACATGTAATAGATCTAATTCTTTATTCAAAATAATATCTACCATGGTACTCGCTAAGGCACTCTCATAAGGCGGAAAATCAAATAAAGGATAGGTTGGTACAGCCACCTCATGATAAAAAATATTGGGGTGGAAGGTGTCCAATCGCACAGGTTGCTGGTAAGTAATAAAGTGTACTAAGTGACCTTTATCTGCCAACGCCTTGCCAAGCTCGGTTGCGAGCACTCCACTACCTCCAAATGTTGGGTAACAAACTATACCTATTTTCATTAATTGCAAATTTATAGGAAATAGACGATTGTTAATAGAGGAACTTTCTATACTAATTCAATTCCTTCGGGAATGAACTGTGTAACGTCTCTACCATTACGATATACATCTCTAACTAGGGTCGATGAAAAAGAGGCAAACTTAGCGGAGCTTGTTAAGAATATGGTTTCAATATCATCGTCTAGCATTGAGTTCATGTCAGCAATGGCACGCTCATATTCAAAGTCGGCCACGTAGCGTATGCCGCGTAGTATAAACTGAGCCTCTAATTTCTTGCAGTAATCTACGGTTAAGCCTTCGTAGCTATCGGCAATAACATGCTCGTCATCTTGAAATACTTGGTTGATCCACGCTATTCTATTCTCAAGAGAAAACATGGGTTTTTTATTCGCATTTACTCCTATACCAATAATAATTTTATCAAAGAGGGGGCGCGCTCTATTGATGATATCTACATGACCTTTGGTTATAGGGTCAAATGTTCCGGGGAATAAACAAATTTTCACTGCTTAAAAGTAAGGTTTATTAATCTTTATTTTCAAAAAAACTAAATAAGGTATGACCATAGTTTTTTATCTTAAAAAAGTTGGGGTGGTGTTCGTAGTTATTGCGTGGGGTATGTTCTAAAACAAAAATGCCATCTTGCTTTAATAATTTATTTTCAAAAAGAACTTCAGGTAATTCATCGATAGTAGCGAGGGCATAAGGAGGTCCTGCAAAAATGAAGTCGTAAGATTGCTTGCAAGATTTCATATAAGAAAAAACGTCCATCATGGTTACCTGCGCATTTTCTATTTTCAAATCGGCTAGATTTTTTTTAATGAAGTCTGCCATTTTTCTATCTTTCTCAATCAATGTGAGGTCTGATGCTCCACGAGAAGCAAGTTCGTAAGATATGCATCCTGTACCACCAAAAAGGTCTAGGCTACTAATGCCTTCAAAGTCTATTAGATGTTGTAATGTATTGAATAATCCTTCTTTAGCAATATCTGTTGTTGGCCGTGTATGCGGCATTTTTGTTGGTGGCTTAATTCTACGACCACCTAATGAACCACTGATTATGCGCATATTATTAAAGCAAAAAGATTGAAAAATTTGTGTTCAGGTTCTTCAGCAATTTGTTCTGGATAGAAAAGAGATTTTACCCTCAACATGCTACGATTAATCACTTTTTGCTCAGTAAGTAAGTGCTCGTATAAGTGATAATCATTTGCCTCGCCGCCTAATTGAAAACCTATTTCGGTTTTAGGAATACCCAATTGCTTTATTGCATTTAATACTTGATACAATACATCTTTAGGGTCTTGAGCATAAAAGTTGTTGTGGAGTAATACTTTGTCTCTGTTTAATATACTCAGCCAAAAGCTATCACTGGTTTGGTATATAAAGCCGGTAAATTTTCGGTCTTGGTTTGTAATTCTTAAATAAGCATTAAGTAATGCCGCCTTAGAATGTTTGAAGCTCGCATTGGGTAATAGGCCTTCAAGCATTTTATAGGTCCCTTCTTTGATACTATAAACGTCTGTTGTTTGTAAGCTTTCAATTTTGTGAGCGGCGTACACTTCTGTTTTTTCTAAACTATATAATTGACTTAAATATGTAGCCTTCTCTTTAATATTATAAAGTTCATCGGGTATTAATGCACTTTTTGCACTGTCTAACCCAACTGTAACTTTCTTAGCATTTTTAATAAAATCAGTACTTAGTATTTCCTCAACTTGTTGTTTTGATAAATTCTTCTTACCCGTATGATACTCTTCAATGAGTTCTATTTTTTTTCCTTTGTTTAAGGTGCTTGCAATCTGCAGGTAATTCTTACCTAGCAAAATGAAGACAAAATAGTCTTGTTTATTTTTTTGCTCAGCAAATGAGCTATTTATGGAAAGGGTAGGTTTGAGCACAAGTGAGCTTTAAAAGTACAATAATAATTATTTTCAATCAATATTAGTGTCGCTTTAGTAGTATTGCATTGCCGTGGCACAAGAATTACCGAATATACAATCTCATAATTCTTATAGGAATATCCTACAAGTTGCATTACCAATGGCTTTGGCTATAATGATACCGCAGATAAGTATTTTGGCAAATGCAATTTTTTTAGGCAATTATACATCGACAGATGGATTAATTGAAGGCAAGAACGTGCTGGCCGTGGTAGGCGTGGCTGGGATATTTTATTTGGTATTTGCTATGACTTTATTTGGTCTGGCTAGTGGCATGCTTATGCTTATGAGCCGGCAAGCCGGTGATAATAATCATAAGGGTGTTGGGGTGTATTACTCTAATGGGATGATTTTAGGTCTATTTTTTAGCCTATTACTACTGGTTTTTAGTTACTTTTTTGCGCCGTATTTTTTTTCTTGGACATTAGAAGATAATCTTATTGAGACTTTGGCTGTTCAATTTATGAATATTCGTATTTGGGGCTTGCCATTCATCTTTATTGCACACTTAGGCAATATGCTTTTTGTAAGCACTAACAATACGAAGCTCATGTTGTATGGTACGCTAGGGCAAACAATTGTTCAAATACTGTTAGACTATGTACTTATATACGGGCATTGGGGCTGTGCAGAAATGGGTATCGAAGGTGCAGCATGGGCTAGTGTGGCTGCTGAGTTTACTTTTTTTATGGTTGTATATGGTCTGATATACTTTATGCCTCGGTTTAAAGTATATGCTATTAATATCTTTCGATCATTTGATATGGCCTTGATTAAAGAGAGTTTTGTAAAGTCTAGCCCATTAATGATGCAATTTATGATCAGTATTGGCTCTTGGGAGGTGTTCTTTATTTATATAGAACATTTAGGAGAAAATGAATTAGCAGCCTCGCATATATTACGCAGTGTTTATGGCATGGTAGGCATATTTGTATGGGCACTGGCTAATACTGCTAACTCAATGGTCAGTAATATTTATGCTCAAAAAAGATTTGATGATATCATTCCCTTAATAAAACGTATTGTAATCATGAGCTTGTCTTATGCAGCGATTATTTCAATAATTATACTCACCTTTTCAGATTATTTTTTATCGTTTTATACAAGTGATACTCAAGTACTAGCATTAGCTAGCACAACTTTAATTACGGTTGTAATAGCTTCTTTGCTATTTAGCGTGAGTACTATATACTTCAATTCATTGCTAGGTATGGGTAAGACAAAGCGTAACTTGGTCTATGAACTTATAGTGATTGTTGCATATCTTATCTATTGCACAATTGTGATAGAACAACTCAGGCTACCCCTATGGGTAGCCTGGAGTTCAGAGTTCGTTTATTGGATATTTATTCTTTCGCTTTGTGCGAATTATATTCATTCCAAGAAGTGGGTTTATTAAAGCTTATTAATCAGTTTTTTAATTTCTGCTTTAATTTTTTCATCATCAGGAGTGTTGTTCTTTTGTTTTAAACCAGCTTGTAATATTGTTTTTGCTTTAGCTTTGTTTCCTGTTTGTTTATAGGCCTTACCTAATTCTAAATAGTTGTGTACATAAGTAGGATCTAACTTTCTGCACTTTTCAAAATGATTTATAGCTGTTTTTATATCACCATCTGGGATCCCGCCAAATAGCATATTAGCTGCTGCTTTTTCTGCAAAGTTTAAGTTGGTCACTGCTTTATGCCAAGTACCTAATACACTATGAGCTTTGGCATTTTTAGGATTGAGCTT
>CALIIL010000168.1 GCA_938017685.1 uncultured Chitinophagaceae bacterium | reverse complement strand
ATTTTTAAAACCAGCCAGTATAGCCTGATCATATAATGCTACATCCTTAATATAATGCTTGGCAGGTACTTGAGAAGTGGTAGAACTACTTTCAAAAAGGAAGGCTTCTTTCCCTTCAAAACTGGCAACACGATGTGTTTTAAAAAACTGTATGGGCAAAAATGGAATATCTTCTAAGCAATTAATAGCACTTACATCTCGCTTAAGTTGTGTTATATATTTTTTATAAATAATATTATGCTCCGCTTGAAAGCGAAAAATCTCCAAAGCCGATTTAAGAAAATCTTGACGTTTCAGTGAGAATATATCGTATGGATTATGAATAATAGACAAGTAAAAAAATTATCTTTGGTTTAAATGCGTCTGGCAAAACTAATAAGCATATTATCAATATTCGTTTTTATTTCTTCTTCGTGCGAAAAGAAGACTTATCCAATTGAACCACAATTGAACTTTATTAGTATGAGCGAAACAGAAGTTCCAGAAGGAGTTAACCAGGTGGTGCAAGTTGTTTTCGGTTTTTCTGATGGCGATGGAGACATCGGTTACAATGCCCTTGATAGCACAAATAATATCTTCTTTACTGACAAGAGGTATGATAGTACAACCTTCCGTTTCCAATTCCCTGAGATAACTGCCGAGAATAATCCTGAACAAGGAGTGAAAGGCAAATTTGCAGTAGACTTAAACGCTGGCTTCTTATTCAAACGAACAGACACAGCCCATACCGATTTTGACACCATTGTGTGGGAAGTGTACATTGTAGACCAAGCCGGTCGTAAAAGTAATGTAGTGGAAACCTCTTCGCTTATTCTGTACTAATCAAAGCGATTAACCCCAATTCATATGAATTAAGCCCAAAGCCGGTAATACAACCTTGCAATATTGTGCAGTCAATGAGTGCTGCCTATATTCCTCACGAGCATGGATATTACTAATGTGTACTTCTACAACAGGGGCATCAATAGCTCGAATCGTATCGGCAATTGCCACGGAAGTATGTGAGTAACCAGCAGCATTTAACAAGATGCCATCTACTTCTAATGCTACCTCTTGAAGTGCATTAATAAGCTCTCCCTCAACATTGGACTGGAAATAAGAGAATTCTATCTCATCATGCTTTTCGCTCAACATGCTTAAATAATCCTCAAAATGCTGCGTGCCATAAATTTCTTGTTCGCGCTCTCCGAGCAAATTGAGATTAGGTCCGTTAATGATTGCGATTTTTTTCACAACGTAAAAATACTAATCTTTGTCTTAGCATGTGGCAAAGCCATTTAAAAGGATATAAAGCATTTTTACAACTAGAACTATCGCTCAGCGAAAATTCAGTAAATGCTTATGTAGCCGATGTAGGCAAACTAAGTCAGTTTTTTGAATTAGAAAATAAAAAGAAAAACTTAGACCAAGTTAGCTTGACGGACCTACAAGCATTTTTAGCTTATCTGAATGAATTAGGCTTGCAAGCTACTTCTCAGGCAAGAGTAATTTCTGGATTGAAAAGCTTCTTTAAATATTTATTATTAGAAGATTTAATCAGTGAGAACCCAACAGAATACTTAGAAGCACCCAAAACTGGACGTAAATTACCAGACGTCTTATCTATCGAAGAAGTAGAACATTTCTTGGGTAGCATAGACGTGAGCTCATCAGAAGGCACTAGGAACAAAGCTATTTGTGAGACCATGTATAGCTGTGGCTTACGTGTTAGTGAAGTTTCCAATCTATTAATTTCTAACTTATATAAAGAGACAGGCTTTATACGAGTAGTAGGTAAAGGAGACAAGGAACGCTTAGTACCCATTGGAAAAAGTGCTTTGAAATATATTGATTTATATCAGACAGGCTATAGAAATCACATAGAACCAATAGCTGGTCATGAGGACACATTATTTCTAAGTGCACGACGTAAAAACCTATCGCGAACCATGCTCTTTTATATTATTAAAGACGTGGCAAAAAATGCTGGCATTGAAAAAAACATTTATCCGCATACCTTCCGTCACTCATTTGCAACACACTTAATTGAAGGCGGTGCAGACTTACGCGCCGTGCAAGAGATGCTAGGACACGAGAGTATTACAACCACCGAGATATATACCCACTTGGACAATGAGTTTTTAAAACAAACGATTGCCATGTTTCATCCACGCTATAAAAACTTATAATCATGACCAATCGAATTGAAGAACTTAAAAGTTATTTACCTCAGGCTGAGGTATTAAAGAATGATATTTCTTTGGGCAAAGTAGGATGGCATATTCACCATTGTTTTGGCGTAATGAATTGGGCCGGCTTATCGCTCATGCGCTCGAAACCAGAAGAGTTTAAAACTACTTTTAATTTAAAACGTGCCTATGTATTTGGAATTGGCAAGTTCCCAAGAGGAAAAGTAAAAGTGCCGCGTAACTCCATTCAATCTCCAGACGTGACTTTGGAACTTATAGAAAAGGAAATAAAAACAGCCGAGCGTATTTTGGAAAAAATGGAACACCTACCCAAGAACAGTTTTATGAAGCATCCCATTTTTGGTGAAATAAACTTAAAACAAAGCAAGCGTTTTATACAAGTGCATAATAAACATCACTTGAAGATTATTCGTGATATTTTGAGATAAATTTATTTATACTTCTCAAAAATCACTTGACAACATGCTTCTATCTGATTAAACACATCGTAGTAACCATCCTCGCCACCATACCAAGGATCAATAACATTTTGGTTTTGGCCAGGATATAATTCATTTAAGAAATAGTCTATTTTATCTGCATTAAATTTATCGCCTGCAATCTCTTTTACATCACGCATTACATCTTGTGCCATCACATAAATCTTATCATAAGTCTCAAAGTCCATAGCCTTAAATTCTATTGAACGTTGCTCAGTTATATCATATCCATGCTCGCCACAAACTTTCTGAGAACTTTTGTGTGGAGGCTCACCTGTATGCAAGCCATTCGTACCTGAACTATGTACTGTCCAATCTAATCCTGCCTTATCAGCTAGTTGTTGCAATATGCCTTCAGCCATAGGTGAGCGGCAAATATTTCCTAAACACACAATCTGTATTTTCATAAGGTGAATATAAAAATTGAATATTATAAATAGTACCGGCTAAGAAAATAATTTACGAAAAGTATCGACTCAATTAAATCTACTCTGCAATTTCATCTTTATACACAATACGCATAGCCAAAATGGCTCGCTTGGAATGATATATAGCGTTCCACGCTGTTTTTTGCCTGTCGCCATTATTTATGTAAACATCATTCTGTTTTACAAACTTGTTTTTTTGCAAATAATCTTCAACGTCAAATTTGGTTGTGTCTAAAGTAAAATTTACATTCTTCACGCCGTTGTTGTACATACAGTCTACTTGTGTAGTAGCTGGGATATCAATGCCCGTGCGCACTTCTACATTGTCAATATTAAATTGTTCGCAGTCGTTCGAGTTGGCTATTGTGCTTATGAGTGTTCTGCATCCTAACATAAACAATAGGCAAAATAGTGCGATTGAACCTATAATTATCACTACCTTTTTCATGCTATTATAAATAATCTCAAAAGTACTAAACGTAAAAACTCAAAAATTATTACTTCATTTCCAACTTTAAAAACTTCCCAGTCAAACTCAACTTGCTCTTAATAACTTCTTCAGGTGTGCCTTCCGCGATTATCTCACCACCTTTGTCACCACCTTCAGGACCGAGATCAATGATATGGTCAGCTACTTTTACAACATCTAAGTTGTGCTCAATTACCAAAACTGTGTTACCACTATCTACCAATTTATTTAATACACCCAACAATAATTTTATATCCTGAAAGTGCAATCCTGTTGTTGGCTCATCCAAAATATAGAAGGTTTGCCCAGTTGCTTTTTTAGCTAACTCACTTGATAGCTTTACGCGCTGTGCTTCTCCCCCACTTAGTGTTACGGAGCTTTGGCCCAACGTAATATAACCGAGCCCTACATCTTGCA
>CALIIL010000167.1 GCA_938017685.1 uncultured Chitinophagaceae bacterium | reverse complement strand
AACATGGAGGGATTATAATAATACCCACACAAAGCCCTCAAAAATCCATTATCCCCAAAAAGGATATTTCCAAGACTGCCCAAAAACACGCAATACCCTCTATTTGGCATTTTAATGCACCAAATTTCGCATAATGGGGAAATCTTCATTGTTCAAAATGGCAGAGTAGCCTTTCCAAAAGCGTATATTCGTATTCCTTGATTTAAAGTCCATTTCGTTAGGGATTGTCAGATTGGGCCTGTCGAAATCTTCATGAAGATTTTACAAGAATAGAGAGCACTTCGACAAGCTCAGTGTGACAAAAAACGATTGACTTTAAACAAAGAATAATTATAAATTATGGATAACGAAGATTTAGACTTGCCAGCAAATGACCGAATTATAGCGGTTAATATTGAAGAGCAAATGAAGACATATTACATCGATTACTCAATGTCAGTAATTGTTGGTCGTGCCTTACCTGATGTGCGTGATGGATTGAAGCCAGTACACCGTCGTGTGTTATTTGGTATGAGTGAGTTAGGTAATACGTTTAATAAAGCACACAAGAAATCGGCTCGTATTGTAGGAGAGGTGTTGGGTAAGTATCACCCGCATGGTGATAGTTCGGTATATGACACGATGGTGCGTATGGCGCAACCATGGAGCCTACGCTATATGTTGATTGATGGACAAGGTAACTTTGGTAGTGTAGATGGAGATAGCCCGGCTGCGATGCGTTATACTGAGGTAAGATTAAGTAAGATTGCTGATGCCATTTTAAATGACCTAGAGAAAGATACGGTAGATTTTGGCGACAACTTTGATGATACATTAAAGGAGCCCAAAGTATTGCCTACAAGAATACCTCACTTAATAGTCAATGGCGCTTCGGGTATTGCGGTGGGTATGGCTACCAATATGTTGCCACATAACTTGTCCGAAGCATGTGATGCAGTATGTGCCTATATCGATGATAATGATATTACGACAGAAGGCATTATGCAACATATTAAAGCGCCTGATTTCCCAACGGGAGGTACCATATATGGTATTGAAGGAGTGAAGCAAGCTTTTGAAACAGGCCGTGGTAAAGTGGTTGTTCGAGGTAAGTTAAATGTTGAAACGAATAAAAAAGGGAAGGAGCAAATCATTATTTATGAATTGCCTTACCAAGTAAATAAAGCAAATCTTCATCAGAAGCTCGCTAACTTAATTAATGAAAAAGTCATTGAAGGTGTAAGCGATGTGCGTGACGAAAGTGATAGAAACGGTATGCGCTTAGTGCTTGATTTAAAGCGCGATGCCATGGCTCAAGTAATCATTAATCAGATGTATAAATATTCTGAATTACAAACGTCTTATGGTGTAAATAATGTGGCGCTAGTTAATGGTCGTCCGCGTCAGTTAAATATGAAGGATATGATACGCGAGTTCGTAGCCTTCCGCCATGATGTCGTTGTACGCCGTGCTAATTTTGATTTAAGAAAAGCTGAAGAGCGTGCGCATATTTTAGAAGGTTATCTCAAAGCTTTAGATAATTTGGATGCTATTATTAAATTAATAAGAGCAAGCAAAAACCCAGAAGAAGCGAAGAACGGCTTAATGGCTGATTTTGACTTTAGCGAGATACAGGCTAAGGCAATTTTGGAAATGCGCTTACAACGTTTGACTGGCATGGAGCGTGCCAAGATCCAAGCAGAGTATGACGAGATTATGGGCAAAATTGCTCATTTGAAAAACTTACTTTCTAACGAAACGATGCGCTTTGATTTGATCAAAGAGGAAACGAACGAAATGAAAGAAAAGTTTGGTGATGAGCGTCGTACCAATATCGAATATTCAAGCAGCGATATGAGCATTGAGGATTTGATTGAGGAAGAGAAAGTAGTTATTAGCGTTTCTAATCTAGGTTATATTAAAAGAACGAGTGCCGATGAATATCGTGCACAAAGAAGAGGTGGGCGAGGAGCCAGAGGTTCTAAAGCAAGAGAAGAAGATTACATTGCCGACATTTTTGTAGCATCCACTCATGCAACACTATTATTCTTTACCGACAAAGGAAGATGTTATTGGTTAAAAGTGCATCAGATACCTGAAGGGGATAAAACTGCTAAGGGTAGAGCTATTCAAAATTTACTACAGATACCTAAAGATGATAATATAAGAACGATTATTAATATTCGTAACTTCAAAGATGAAGAGTACATAGATAATCACTTTATTGTTCTTTGTACGCAAAAAGGTATAATTAAGAAAACGAAGTTGAAAGACTTTAGTCGACCAAGAAGTTCTGGCGTAAATGCGATTACGATTAACGAAGGCGATCAGTTATTAGATGTGGTAGTGACAGATGGTAACTCATTTATCATGATGGCGAAGAAGAGTGGTTATGCCATTCGCTTCCCTGAGGAAAAAGTAAGGCCAACAGGTCGCGGAGCCATAGGTGTAGCCGGTATTAAGTTAGACGGTGACGATGAGGTTGTTGGGATGCTTAAGATTAATAAAGAAGATGAGGAAGCTAAGAAGACCGTACTGGTAGTTAGTGAGAATGGTCTCGGAAAACGGACTGATCCTGATGCTTATAGAATTACAAACCGTGGTGGTAAAGGAGTTAAAACAATTAATGTAACCGAGAAGACGGGTAGTTTGGTCGGTATATTATTAGTAGAGGAAACAGATAACCTATTTATTACTTGCGTATCAGGTGTAACTATTCGTATGAATATCGAAGATATTAGAGAGGCTGGTAGAGCTACTCAGGGTGTTAAGTTAATGAATATTGACAAAGGTGATAGAATTGCAGCTTTAGCAAAAATTGCAAGAGATGAAGATGAGGAGTTAGATGAAGACGGAAATCCGATTGTAAAAGAATATGACGAAGATGGAAATATAATTGAAAAGCCATTGGATGAAGAAGGAAACCCTGCAGCTTCGGATGCGGCAGCTGAGGATAATGTTAAGGAAGATGAAAAATCTGGTGATGATGAAAAAGATAATGATTCAATAACAGATAGTACAGAAGAATAATTTTAATTTTAAACGACAAAATAAAATAAGATGAAGAAGATAGTGTTAGTAATGGTGGTTGCTTTTATAGGATTAGCGGCAAATGCGCAGAAGATTAATATCCAAAGTGCATTGGATGAAATCAAAGACGGAAATTTTGCCAAAGCAAAACAATACATTGACAAAGCGACCAAAGATGGAAGTTCCACTGCAACAAGTGCCAAAGCTTGGTTAGTTAAAGGGGCAATATATCAAGCGATTGGTCGAAATGTAGATATGAAAGATGGAAAGCCTATTCCATATGTTGCAGAAGTAAATGGAAGAGGTCGCTCATTTGATATTGCTAAGGCTAATACTTTAAGAGTAGAGACGCCAAATGCATTAGAGGAGGCACTTGGAGCTTATAAGAATGTAATTAAGTATTCTAAAAAAGTAGATAAGTTTGAATTGCAACCATTAGTATTAGATTTATTGTTTCAATCTTTTAATGTAGGCGTTAAGCAATACTCTGCTAAGAAACATGCCGAAGCAATTAAAGCCTTTAATTTGGTTAAAGAAATTAGAGGTATTAATAACGGTAAGTTGTTAGATTCCAAGAACCTTATTGATCGATTAGTTCCTGCTAAAAAGAATATCAATGAAATTACTAAAAACTCATCTTTATATAGTGCGTATAGTGCTTACAACTTGGGAGACGATAAAGCAACGCTTGCTTTTGCTGAAGAAAGCATCGCTAATAAAAGTGCTGATGATCAGATATATGTGATGGCTGCTGAGTTTTACAAGAAAAATGGAGACAATGATAAATACCTTTCTATGATTAATACCGGTATGAAATTATTCCCGGATAGTAAAACATTGAGAAATGAGCAATTGAACTACTTTATCAAGTCGGGTAATCAAGAGGAAGCTTTAGCCAAGCTAAAAGAAGCATTGGTAAAAGACCCAGGAAATGCTGAACTGCAATTTAACACGGCAGTTATTTATGATGAAATGGCTAAAAAGACCAATGATGCTTCATTGGCGTCAAATGCTGAAAATGCTTATAAAGCGGCTATAAAATTAGACCCTAAAAATCCGGATTACATTTTTAACCTAGGTGGAATGTTCTTTAACAAGGCTAAAGACCTAACAGATAAAATGAATAAAGAGAAGGATGATAATAAGTACCAAGTCATGAAGAAGGAGCGCGATGGCATTATGGCAAAATCACTTCCTTTAATGGAGCAAGCGAAGACTGTGCTAGAGGGTAGTAATAACTTTAAGTCCGAGGCTTATCAAAATACTTATAAACAAACGCTGCAAGCATTAAATACTGCTTACATATTATTAGGCAAGAACGATAAAGTGGCTGAGATTGCCCCTTTATTGAAAGGCTTGAAGTAGGATTAACTATTTATTAGAAAATAAGTCATTTTTGCCTCGAAATAATTTTTCCAAATCGAAAAGTTGGCATACCTTCGCATTTCCTAAAAATTATGGGCAAACAACCATTAATAAAACAAGACGGCGAAGTTGTAGAAGCATTAAGTAATGCTATGTTTCGTGTACGTTTAGAAAACGGCCACGAAGTGATCGCAACCATCTCTGGAAAAATGAGAATGTATTACATTAAAATTCTTCCGGGAGATAAAGTTGGATTGGAAATGAGCCCATATGATTTACAACGCGGTCGTATTACGATTAGATATAAGAATAATCACGGTCAGAGATAAAATTTAAAAGATGAAAGTAAGAGCATCCATAAAAAAGCGCAGTGCAGACTGCAAAATTGTTCGCCGAAAAGGCAAACTTTACATTATTAATAAGAAGAACCCAAGATTTAAACAACGTCAAGGATAATTATATGGCACGTATAGCAGGGATAGATTTACCCAAAAACAAAAGAGGAGAAATTGGATTAACTTATATCTATGGTATAGGAAAATCTCGCGCACAGACGATCTTAGATCAAGCTGGCATAGACAGAAATAAGAAGGTGAACGATTGGGATGATGACGAGCAGTCAGCTATCCGTACAATTGTGACTACTGGAGATTTTCAGGTTGAAGGAGCATTGCGTTCTGAAACACAAATGAATATCAAGCGTTTGATGGATATTGTAAGCTACAGAGGTTTGCGTCATCGTCGTGGCTTGCCAGTAAGAGGGCAGCGTACACAAACGAATGCAAGAACAAGAAAAGGTAAGAAAAAGACAGTTGCTGGTAAGAAAAAAGTAACTAAATAATAAGTAAGTATATTATGGCAAAAGGTAAAACAGCAGGAAAAGCAGCAGCAGCAAGAAAAAGAACCGTAAAGGTAGACACGCACGGAGATGTGCATGTAACTGCTAGCTTTAATAATATCATTATCGCTTACACGAACAAGCAAGGACAAGTAATATCTTGGAGCAGTGCAGGTAAAATGGGCTTTAGAGGTTCTAAAAAGAATACTCCATACGCAGCTCAGTTGGCTAGCTCTGATGCGGGTAAAGTTGCTCACGATGCAGGTATGCGTAAAGCTGATGTATACGTAAAAGGACCAGGTAATGGTCGTGAGAGTGCAATACGCGCTATATCTACTTCAGGAATTGAGGTGAATACAATAAGAGACGTGACCCCAATGCCGCACAACGGCTGTCGCCCTCCAAAGAAAAGAAGAGTATAATCAAAAAATATTTTATAACACGCTTCCAAAATCTGATTTAAGGATTTTAATGAGTTTGGATGCTAAAAAACAAAATCCTAAAAAATGGCAAGATATACAGGACCAAAAACAAAAATTTGCAGAAAGTTTGGAGAACCCATACTTGGAACGGCTAAGTCGTTAAGCAAAAACAGTTTCCCACCGGGACAACATGGTAACTCACGTCGCAGAAAGCAAAAGAGTGAGTACGGAATTCAATTAGCTGAGAAGCAAAAAGCAAAATACACTTATGGTGTATTAGAGCGTCGTTTCCGCAATACATTTAAAGAAGCTTCACGTCAGAAAGGCGTTACAGGTGATAACTTAATGAAATTGCTAGAAAGTCGCTTAGATAACGTTTGTTATCGCATGGGTATGTGTGTATCACGTCCTGGTGCTCGACAGTTAGTATCACATAAGCATATTGAAGTAAATGGGCATGTATGTAATATTCCATCTTACCGAGTTAAGGCAGGAGACGTTATAAGTGTGAAAGCAAAAAGTAAGGCAAACGGACCTTTAGTGCAAGACTTTAGAGACAAAGACCCTAAAATCACTTGGATTGATTATAATGTTGCCGAAATGAAAGGAACTTACATTGCTGATCCGGAAAGAGAATCTGTACCTGAGAATATCAATGTACAATTAATAGTAGAGCTTTACTCTAAATAATCTTCATAATAAATTAAAAATCAACGAATTATATGTCAATATTAAGTTTTCAAAAGCCGGATAAAATTGTACTTCAGAAAGCAACAGACTTTGAGGGGTCATTTGAATTTCGTCCGTTAGAACCAGGTTATGGAGTAACAATCGGTAATGCACTTCGTCGTGTGTTATTGAGCTCTTTAGAAGGTTATGCAATATCAGGTGTAAAAATTGATGGTGTAGACCATGAGTTTGATACGATCAAAGGTGTTACCGATGACGTAACTGAAATAATATTAAATTTGAAGCAAGTGCGCTTTAAGAAAAAATTGGACACTGATTTAAACAGTGAAAAAATAGAGGTAAACATTAAAGGTAAAGACAAGTTTACGGCAGGAATGATTGGAGAAGCTACGAATAACTTCGAAATCATGAACCCGGACTTAGTAATTTGTTCTATGAACACATCTACTAACCTTCGTATGGAGATCGATATTAAGAAAGGTAGAGGCTATGTTGCTGCGGATGAAACTGCAATAACAGAGCAGGCTATTGGTTATATCCCAACAGATTCAATCTTTACGCCAATTAAAAACGTAAAATATACTATTGAAAATACGCGTGTAGAAGGTCGTACTGATTTTGAGAAGCTAATTCTTGAAGTTGCTACAGATGGCACTATACATCCTGAGGAAGCTGTAAAGCAGGCTTCACGTATTTTAATACAACACTTGATGTTAATTACGGATGAGAATATCACCTTTGACACAGGTATCTCTGAAACACATGATGTTGTGGATGAGCAAACATTGAAGTTGCGTCAGATCCTAAAAACTCCATTAGAGGATTTAGATCTTTCAGTACGTGCTTTCAACTGTTTAAAAGCTGCTAAGATTAATTCATTAAGTGAGTTAGTACAGTATGAGCAAGAAGAATTAATGAAATTCAGAAACTTTGGTCAAAAATCTCTTTCTGAGATCGAACAAGTATTGATTGATCGCGGTTTAGGATTTGGAATGGACTTATCTAAATTACAAATGGACGAATAATTCGTTCCCAACAAAATTAAAAGAAAATGAGACACGGAGTTAAATTTAATCCATTAGGCCGCAAGAGAGCCCATAGAAAAGCAATGATGCGTAACCTTACGCGTCAGCTAGTAGAACATAAGCGTATCGTAACAACCAAAGCGAAAGCTAAAGCGTTGCGCGTACATATAGAACCATTATTAACGAAAGCTAAAAGTGACACTACGCAAAATCGTCGTGTTGTATTTAGCCACGTTCAGGATAAAGAAACAATTAAAGAACTTTTTGGAAACATCAGTGCTAAGATTGCTAACCGTCCTGGTGGTTACTGTCGTATTATCAAGTTGGATCAACGTCAAGGAGATGCTGCTGATATGGCGATGATTGAGTTAGTTGATTTCAATGAAACCTATGACACTTCAATTGAAGTAGGTGCGAAGAAAAAACGTACGCGTAGAGCAAAAAAGAAGGCAACAACTGATGCAGTACCTGCAGCAGAAGCTACAGCGGAGGAAGCTCCAGCAGTAGAAGAAGCACCAGTAGAAGAAGCACCAGCAGAAGAGCCCAAAGCAGATGATACTGCTGAAGGTGATGCTAAAGAAGCTTAATTTCTAATAAACTTTATATCTAGTCCCCATCATTTATTTGATGGGGATTTTTTGTGCAGTGCATAGTGCGCTGCAAGCTTGGTCTTTATACTTATTATATTATTTGTTAGTGTGCGCTGCGCTCTATACACTAAACTTTGACGATAGTGTCCAAAAAAGTGTGTAAAATCCAAAAGATTAATATTTGTAATTGCAACACAAAAACACTTAAAATATGGACTTTACACAACAGCAAATTACGACTATTTTTGATGAAATAGCACAAGGAGAAAATGGTTATCAGCTTTTATTACAGCAGAGCCTAGAATCAATAATGCGAGCCGA
>CALIIL010000166.1 GCA_938017685.1 uncultured Chitinophagaceae bacterium | reverse complement strand
CTTACTCCAGGTCTTATGCGTACCTACAGACGAGATGCACTTATCGTAGTGCTGTTACTATCTGCTATCATAACGCCTCCGGATGTATTCTCTCAAATCTTGGTTTCTATTCCAATTATGCTTCTGTATGAGCTAAGCATTAAACTATCGGCCATGGTAGAGAAGAGAAAACTAATTGAAGAACGTAAAGAAATGAAAAAATATAAAGGATAAATTTTCCTTCTTTATATTTCATTATCATTTCGCATCATCGCTTTTTATTATCTTAGCTTTATGCAAAAAGTGTTTCTCTCAATCTTTATCCTTTTATTTTCTTTACAAGCAACAGCGCAAGATAATGTAGCTGACGTAGCGCATGCATTTATAAAATCTGTTAAGTTAAATGATATCTCTTATGTAAAGAAACACTTTGTATCCAGTACGATAGCTTATAGCATACTACCAAAAGAAGCTGTAGGCATGAATAGAAAAGAACAAAACACTAAGTATATTAAACCGTTACATAAGAATTTTCAAGCCAAGTTTAACGACCTACAAGAACTCATAAAAAGCAAAAGCATCACGGCTCGAAATATTGATCTTCAATCGTACAAATTAGAGAAGATAAAGCCAGCAAGCAAAACCAAAGTACAAGCTATGAGCTTGTTTATAGATTACAAGGGTGAAGAATTAACCATCCCTATTTCTGTTGTATCACTTAATGAAAAATGGTATATACTGGAGATTTTGGATACAGAAAATATTTTTAAGTAATTTTATTTGGCCTCTGTAATTTTTAATTGTGTCTCGGCTGTTTTACCATCAGCCGTTTCAATTTCAATAATATAATCACCAACTGGCAAGTAGTAATTGCCATCATCACGCGCTTCTAGTTCCTGTTCAAAATACTTGACGGCGCGTTTTTTAATTTGATAATTATACTTCATTTCATTCCAACCATAAACTGCTTGCAAGTTATAACTATTCAATACATCATTATTTTCGTTGAAGATGCGCACCGTCGCATTATTGGCAGCAGCAGCATAAAATTGAACCGGTAGTATACTCTCAACCGGCTTAGCATAACTGGCCCATTTGGACCCTAAATACTGACCTTCTATTTTGTTAGATATAGGTAAGATACTCAAACCATCATCATTAATATTTACCGTTTTTTGCACTAAAGATAAATCACTGATATAGATAGAACGACCGTGTGTACCCACAACAATTTCATTGGCACGTTCTTGTATAGCTATATCGTGTACGGCTACTCTTGGCATACCACCACGCCATGGCACAAACTTATACCCTTGGTTAAAGCTTACATACAAGCCGTTATCTGTTCCTACATAAATAATATTCTCTTCCTTCGGATCTTCTTTAATTACATTAATGGGTTCATACGGCAAGTCCTTAGCTAAGCGATGCCAAGTGTTTCCATAATCTTCGCTTTTATATAAATATGCTGTAAAATTATCATTACGGTAAGCGTTTAAACTTACATATACGCGACCTATTTTATACTTACTTGCCACTACTCGGCTCACCCAAAAACCTTGTGGTAAGTTGCGAGAAATGTCACGCCAATTATACCCTACATCCTCACTCACCCAAACTTTTCCATCATCTGAACCAACATATATTAATCCGAATTTTTTCGGACTTTCACTGATTGACGTAAGCGTTCCAAAAGGAACATTCCCTTTTAACCTCGTATCCGTTAAATCTGTAGAGAGTTTCTCCAATTCATTTCCTTTATTCATACTTCTATGAAAACAATTGCTTCCATAATAAAGTATATCTTGATTGTGCTTACTTAAATGGATAGGCGTTTGCCAATTAAATCGGAATGCTTTCTCACCAATATCATGTATAGGTTTTATTCGCTTGGTTTTAAGCCCTCCGCCTTTACGCGCATAATTACCAAATTGATACCCAACATAAGTAGTGCTATTATTACGTGTATCCACCGCAATTTGCATACCGTCGCCACCCATTAAATTATCGTAGCCATACTTTCCATTTTGCATCCAAGCACGGTTTTCTTCATGTTGGCTACTTCCCTTCCAAGTGCCATTATCCTGTAAGCCGCCATATACATTATAAGGTTTAGCATCATCTACTGCTACAGCATAGAACTGACCAACGGCTGGAGAATTACACTTTGTCCAAGTACTTCCTTCGTCGTACGAAATATTTATACCGCCATCATTAGCAGCGATAATATGTTTATCATCTTTGGGATTAATCCATACTCTATGATAATCTGGGTGACAATTTTCGCCATCTTTTTGTTTAAATGATTGACCACCATTCGTACTTTCTAAAATTGGATAGCCTGCAATCCATACTTTGTTCTTATCCTGTGGCGACACAGATATCGTTCCAAAATAATATCCGTATGTAAAATATACTCCTGTCAACAATTCATTATTGACCTTTTCCCAAGACCAACCTGCATCTGTACTTTTATAAACTTCTGCACCATAAATGGGTGTTTCAAATAAGCTTGCATCTGCATCGGCTAAGCGCCACTCTGCAATTTGTTTTACGTTATATTTTTTTGCTTCTACATCTGCTTTGGTACTTTGTGCAGTATACTTTTTTGGATAACCATTCTTGCGTAGATAGTCATTCAACTTTTTATTATTTAGTTTTAAAAATTCCTCACTAGACATATCCAATAACTCTCTTGCTTTAATTTCAACCTTCTCTTTCTTTTCCTCTTCTTGATTAAACTGATTATCAAGAATAGCATATAGCACATCGGATTCACTCTCGGCTTGCGCAATGCCAATTCTCCCCACACCTTTGCCTTGCGGAAATCCATTTTCACCGGTTGTGATTTTTTGCCATTTAGAACCACCATCAGTCGATTTATAAATAGCCGAACCAGCACCACTTCCCCTAAAGTTCCATGCCTTACGTGCACGTGTCCAAGTGGCGGTATAAAGGGTATTGGGATCCTTTACATCTAATAATAAATCTACAGCACCTGTGCTATCATTAATATATAATACTTGCTCCCAGTTACGCCCACCGTTCATTGTTTTAAATACACCCCGCTGATGATTGTTAGTATACAAATGACCCAAAGCAGCGACCCAAGCTATATTTTTATTCGTAGGATGCAATACAACTTTTCCAATATGATGACTTTGTTCTAAACCCACATGCTCCCAAGTCTTACCGCGATTATAGGTTTTATATATTCCTGTCCCTGCATAAGACGAACGAGATGAATTAACCTCACCCGTGCCAACCCACAAAATATCATTCGTCCAATCCATGGCCATATCGCCAATGGTATGTGTAGCTTCATTATCAAAAATGGGTGTAAACGACAAGCCATTATTATTAGTATACCACACGCCGCCACTTGCATAGGCTACGAAAAATTCTTTGGTATTGTTTTCATTTACTTCAACATCAACCACACGACCGCTCATGATGGTTGGACCTACGTTCCTAAACTTTACACTATCTAGTGGCGATGGTGCATTTACAATCTTATCAAACGACTGTAGGCGCAAGGCTGTGGGTGTATAATTCTGAGCAAACAAAAAGTTATTCAATAACAAAAAAACAGAAATTGTGAAAAACTTATACATACTATAAAAATAGTTAAACTAAATTAGCAAAAGCACAAAGCATTTGAAAAACCAGATAATATTATATAGTTTACTTTTCATCTTTTGTCCGAGTCTACTTTTGGCTCAGGAATGGAAGAGTTATGAGATTTCTAAAAAAGGAGATACCATAAATAAAATAGACCAAGACAACTTAAGACAAGGTAAGTGGTACGAAGTACAAGCCAGCGCTTATGGCAACGAAGGCTTTTATGCTGTAGGCTATTATGCCGATAATAAAAAATATGGCACGTGGCGTTCCTATACAACAACAGGAATTATTATGGTTGAAGAAAATTATAAAAATGGATATCGCCATGGTAAAATAAAATATTATGACAACGGTTATTTAGTATGCTCAGGACAATATCTCGCTTTAAATACTAAGCAGCCATTTGACACTATTATGGTCGATAACCCTGATACTGATATTGCAGAACCGCGCGTTATATCTACGGCATTGGGTTCTGTTAAACATGGTTTTTGGGTATTCTATAAAATACCATCTTTTGAAATAGATAAAGTACGCGAGTATCAGCTCGATGAAATGATCTATGAAAAGGATTATGTGAGCAAAGCAGATAGTGCTTTTATTAAAAAAAGACAAGCCGTATTTCCCCATAAAACAAAAGGCTCGCCCAGTAATATTTGGATAAAAAACACGGACAAAAATCGCAAGGCTCCACGCTTTACTGACTTTAAGGAAAATGAAACGAATATTATTCCTAATGTTCGGAGAAAGAAAAAACAGTAGTTGATTTAGAATATTACTTAATACTCTCAGCCTTGCGCTCTATGGCGTCTTCGACCTTTTGACCTATTCTGTCAGCTGTTTCTTCTAGTTTACGTACATCAACATTATCTTCGATCTTAGTAGCTACCTTCTCCATGGTTTTCACTACTTCTTTAATATTAATATCGTCCAGCACTTGAACAACAGCCTCCGTATTTTTTTCTATAACAGCTAATGTCTTATCTAATAGATTTTGTAATTCAGTCCAATCAGCATTTTCAATAACAACTTCCACTTTTTTAATGTTGTCATTAATTTCCTTAGATACCTTCTTGGCATCTTTTTTAGATACCGTTTGTGCTTGAACACTAAAACCAATAGATAAAATAGTTAAAAGAATAAATGCATGTTTCATAATGATATAAATTTAAATAGAAATTAGTAATCCCAGACATTACAACTTGTTAAAGCTGTTACTTCTTCCTTCGGTAATCACCTCGCTTCCAAGCCTTAAAGAAATCGGACCATGCAAATGGACTGAATATATTCATTGGAGGTTGCCCTCCCGCCCAATAGCGTCTTTGCAATTCTAACTGCTGATAATAACCAGCATTTTCATTACCATCTTTAGGTAATATTAATGCCATGGCACGAATCGTATTACTCTCTGTATTACGCCTTGCTTTTTCCAATTGATCCATCGGAATATTCCAATTGACAAATGCTCTTTCAAATTCTTCCTTCGAAAGAGCAGGTCTAATAATTGTAGTTGGCAAATAAAAAGTATCCTGAGCCATTAATTGAATAACAGAATATCGCAGTATATCTAAGTCCTCAGGTATGCTTACCTCAACAGTCTTGTAACCCAAATTACTAAACTTAACCTTAGAGCCTTTTCTTACAATGACCGAAAAAACACCTTTTTCAGAACTAACAACACCCCTATTCTCTCCCAAAACTTCTACAGATACGTATGGCAGATATCTTAAACTATCCGAGCTCATAACAACACCCGTAAGCTCAACCATATTGCCAAAGCCATATTGTGCTTGAACAGAAGTTACTCCGCTAAAACAAATAAAGGACAATATGATAATTAGCTGTTTCACTGAAGTATAAATGTATTCAATAGCTCTTTCATTACAAAGTAACTAAGCAATGTCCTAACTTCGCTTAACAAAAGTTTATATTCCATAATGACTGAACAAAGCATCAAACAAAGCCTCGCCAATATTCAAGTTCCTGGTACAAATCAAGATTTAATAAGCCTTAAAATGGTTGATGCCATTCAGCTTACAGCTAATAAGGTATCTTTTACTGTAACCATTGTGCACCCTATGATGAAAACCTTCATTACGAAAGCTTGTACAGAGGCCATTCAAGAACTTCATCCCGGAGCAGAAGTAGATATTCGTTTTATTACGCAAATAGGCAACAGCCGAAGTGATGATAAAAAGATACTCCCGGAAGTAAAAAATATTATTGCAGTTGGTTCTGGAAAAGGAGGCGTAGGCAAATCAACCGTATCCGTAAACCTTGCCTTAGCCTTGGCACAATCAGGTGCTAAAGTAGGCATATTAGATGCCGACATTTATGGACCTTCAATCCCTATCATGTTAGGCATTCGCGGTGAGCGCCCAATGATGAAAGATGTAGATGGCAAAGGAAAAATAATACCAATAGATGTGATGGGTATTAAAGCCATGAGTATTGGATTATTGGTCGATGATAAGCAAGCTATTGTATGGCGCGGGCCAATGGCCAGTAGTGCCTTAAAGCAGTTTGTATCAGATGTAATGTGGGGCGAATTAGATTATTTAATCTTAGACTTACCTCCTGGAACAGGTGATATACACTTAACCATGGTACAGACGATTCCTGTAACGGGCGCTGTTATTGTAACGACACCGCAAGAGGTTGCACTGGCCGATGCTAAGAAAGCTATTATGATGTTTGACGGACCACAAATCAAGGTGCCCATCTTGGGCTTGATAGAAAACATGTCTTACTTCACACCAGCTGAGTTGCCGGATAATAAATATTACATATTTGGTCAAGGTGGCGGACCACAATTGGCTGAGCAGTTTAAAGTGCCTTTCCTCGGAGAAATACCTTTAGTGCAAAGCATAAGAGAAGGTGGTGACGATGGTCAACCAGCCGTATTAAATGAAGAAAATAAAATAACTTCCGAAGCCTTTAATAATTTAGCAGCAGCAGTTGCCCGCCAAGTGAGTATACGCAATGCTAATATTGATCCAACCAAGGTTGTAGAAATGAACGGATAATTATGTCAGTAGTAAATTTAGCCATACAAGCCCTTCCTTTTTCTGAGAAGCAGGATAAAATAGCCATCATTGATGAAGCGATTAAAGTCATAGAACAAAGTAGATTAAAATACGTTGTATGCCCCTTTGAAACAGTTATTGAGGGAGAATACAATCAAGTGATGCAATTAGTAACTGACTTAAAAGAAAAGTGTTTCGCAGCAGGCGCCGATGAATTAATTATCAATATGAAGTTGCACGCTAAGAAAGATAGCGATACATTTATTCATGATAAAATGGAGAAATATTAAATTGATGTCCAAGAGGCAATACTCACATTCAAGCGTTTTTGGTTTTTATTTCCGCCGTATATCAATTCTTTTTTTATTTTTTCGTCACCTACAATTCCTTCAAATTTATTAAGTGCATTAAATAAATTGGGCAATATGGTTTCGGTACTTTTTATCTCCGTGGCCACCAATTGTCCATTATCAATATGCAGCAAGTCTATCTCATTACCATTAGAATCGCGCCAATACCAATATTCATTTTTTTCGTATAAATGCTCGCTCCGTTTTATTTTTTCGGCCATTACAAAGTTTTCAAAGAGGCTCCCAGCTTGCGCGTATTTTCTCAGTCCAAGCTCGTTTTTAATGCCCAGCAAGTTGCATAATAATCCCGTATCATAGAAATATAGTTTTGGACTTTTTATAATTCGTTTTTTATAATTTTTATAATAGGGCGGCAGCATAAAAAGTATGTAGCTCGTTTCTAAAACCGACAACCAAGACTTAGCCGTTGGTTGTGTAATACCGCATTCTTTGGCCAAGTTATTCATATTAAGTACTTGACCAACACGCATAGCACACAGGGATATAAAATTTTTAAATAAGCGCATGTCACTTATTTTTAATAGATCACTTATATCTCGTTGCACATAAGTTTCAATATAGTTGGCGTAGTAGGTTGTGGGTTTTATTTTTCTATCATAAATGGCGGGGTAGCAACCTCGCCAAGCGGTTTCGGTCCAATGCTCGCTTATAAGTTTGGCTTTCTTAAGCTCTTGATGATCAAACGGAAATAACCTACAAATAGCCACCCGACCTGCCAAGCTCTGTGTAATATTTTCCATCAACTGAAAATTCTGTGAGCCCGACAAAATAAACTGTCCCATAATGCCCGAATCATCTACCAAGGTTTGTAGGTAAGAAAATAAACTGGGCACTCGCTGTACCTCATCAAATATTACGTATTGATCATATTCTTTTAAGAAGGCGTTGGGGTTCGTCTCGGCATAATACCTATTATCAGGATTTTCGAGCGATATGTATCTATAATTTTCAAAGGCATTTTTAAGCAAGGTTGTTTTACCTGCTTGGCGTGGCCCAGTAATAGCGACAATTGGGAACTGCTTTTTAAGCATCTTCACCGTTTTTTCGAGCGTTCTTTCTATTACAGACATAGTACAAATATATACTTGTATTTTCATATTACATAACTTTTATTTTGAATATACATAACTTTAGTTTTCATTTTGCATAGGTTGTAACTTCACTTTTCCTATTTGGAATTCGAAGGACAAAAAGATTATTTTTGCAACATACATGACACGCCAAGAACTTATTACAACAATCAAACAAAAGCAATCTTACCTCTGCGTAGGCTTAGATACTGATATTGAAAAAATGCCCGCCCATCTCAATGGTGATGTCCTTGCATTTAATAGTGCCATTATTGAATCGACAAAAGATTACTGTGTTAGTTATAAAATTAATACCGCTTTTTACGAAGCACAAGGCGCACAAGGTTGGCATAATTTAAAAGAGACCTTTCAACTCATACCAAAAACACACTTAAGTATTGCCGATGCCAAGCGAGGAGATATTGGGAACACAAGTGATCAATATGCCAAAGCTTTTTTCAACGAAATGCAGGCAGATGCATTAACGGTTGCTCCATATATGGGCAAGGATTCCTTAGCTTCTTTTCTTGCTTATAAAGATAAATGGACGATTGTGCTCGGACTGACATCTAACCAAGGAGCGCACGATTTTGAGTTATTAGAACTGGCCTCTGGCAAAAAACTGTACCAAGAAGTTATAGAAAAAGTTGGCACGTGGGGAACAGAAGAAAACTTAATGTTTGTAACCGGCGCAACCCAAGCATCTCACCTTGGAGACTTGCGTAATATTATTCCAAACCACTTCTTACTAATCCCAGGTGTAGGCAAGCAAGGAGGAAATTTAAAAGACATTTCCAAAGTAAGTATGACAGAGGATGTAGCCATTTTGGTTAACTCATCACGCGCTATTATTTATGCAAGTACCGGAGAGAATTTTGCCGAGGCAGCAGGAGAGGAAGCTAAGAAAGTGGCGGAGGAAATGAAAGTTATTCTTGAAGAGATAAATATAAAATAGCGAAAAGCTTAAGTACTTTTCGCTATTAATATATTGAATATCTCAATTAAAAATGAAAACCTAAACTCATTCTGTAATTTAAAAAGGATGGATAGTTGCCGCTATAGGTTCTGTACAATAAATCAGTACCGATGCTTAATTTATCTTTATAAAACAGATAGGCATAACTCGCTTTAAATAATCCACCCCAGTATTTTCCAGTTTCACCACGCATTTCTCCAACAAAGTCAAAACCAGGTAATTGTCGCGCACTAACTTTATAGCCATCTGTACCCTGTGCATGAGTTATCCCTAGACCTAATGATACAATATGTTTAGGAAGTATTCTTTCACTATAATTGATATTCAAATCAAAATAATGATACTGATTTGTATGTACTCAAAGTTACCAGTTAGAACTAGCCACTGCTAATACGAGTCTATCGAAAATACGATTTCCAAAGTATCTACGGTTGAG
>CALIIL010000165.1 GCA_938017685.1 uncultured Chitinophagaceae bacterium | reverse complement strand
TAAAATTTAACCCCAAAGATAATTTACTCCCCACAGTTATCACGTGATCCGAAGTTTGTCTACTCTTTAATATTTTTATTAGTTCCCTTTTATAGTTACTCTCAAGTACTTGAAGGTATTTATTATGGAAATTTCAAAGGTCAAATATCGAACCTTTCCATAAATGCGGATAGTACTATTTCATTTGAAAATAATTATAAACAGGCCAAGCTAATACTAAAGAATAATAACTCTTTTGAGTTTTCATATTTCAGACCGTGGGTTTGTGCAGCGATGGGAGATGCATCTAGAATTTGCACAGGAACATTTACAAAAAACAATGACACCATAACATTAAGCAGCACTTACTCGGAAAATGATTTTTGCAATATTAAAAAGATCAATAAAGAAAACAAATCCCATGATAGCATTACAATTTACCTTAAACCAACAAAACAAATTTACCTCAGAGGTCCAAGGTTATATATAAATGCAGGTTCTAAATATATTGGTAATTATAGTATTGGTGATACTTTAAAAATAAGCAAAGAGGTAGAGAGTGTTTTTATATACTCTCGATGCTTGTATAATATGGATTGGGAAATAAAAATTGATGTTACAAGAGATATCACCAATTATGTTTTTAACCTTAAAAAAAATATTAATAATGAAAGTATATTCTTTAGCAAGGTTAGGTTTAAAATAGAAAAAGATAAACTGATAATGATTGACAATTTTTATTTTCTTGATATCGTAAATAATGAATTTGAAAGATAGTTCTAGCAAAAAACTTATAAATGATACTGAAACAAGTTCAGTATGACAGCTGGCTGGAATTTAAGAAAGCAGACTAAAATCTGGAAAGCACCTCCGCAATATGCGCAGTCTTCAATTTGAGATTATTCTTTTTAATATACCCATCCAAGTGCATGAGGCAAGTCATATCAGTTGATATTAAATATTCAGCACCCGTTTGTATTGCGCTTGATACTTTTGTATGCGCCATGCCCGTGGCTATTGCTTCGTAATTTGTAGCAAAAGTGCCACCAAAGCCGCAGCATGTTTCGCACTCGTCATGTTCTATTAAATCAAGTCCTTTGACTTGCTGTAATAATTTTCTTGGACCTTCTTTGGTTCCACAATCACGCAATGAACCACAGGCATCATGGTAAGTAACCTTGGCTTCAAATCGTGCACCTAGGTCTTCTACTTTTACAACCTTAGTTAAGAACTCTGTTAGTTCGTAAATGTTAGCTTGTATTTTTTTCGCTTCATTATGCTGAGCCGAATTGTCAAATAGTTTCTCAACATTAGAACGAATAAATCCAACACATGAGCCACTTGGTGCAACAATTATTTCATCACCAGAAAAGTCGTTGATAAACTTAGAACATACTTCTCTACTCTCTTTAGTAAAGCCAGCATGATGAGCAGGCTGTCCGCAACAGCTTTGATTTTCATTATAAGAAACATCGCATCCTACTTTTTCAAGGATTTTTAATGTATTCATACCCACAGCTGGGTAATACTGATCTATAGAACAAGGAATGAATAATTGTACTTTCACTAGTACAAATGTACGTGCTACAAATTAGTTTTAAACTGAAGCATTTTTAAGGCCGTTAGCGCCGCTTCTTTGCCTTTATGACCATGCTTGCCGCCCAATCGCTCCCATGCCTGCTCTTCATTGTCTAAAGTCAACACGCCAAATATTACCGGACTTGATAGAGTGAGGTTTAATTGAGTAATCCCTTGATTAACAGATTCGCATACATAATCAAAGTGTGGCGTACCGCCTCGTATTACACAACCAAAAGCTATATAAACATCATTTTGATATCTATTGTAATGCTGTCTTATGCCGTAGGTAAGCTCTACACAACCAGGCACTTCTTGATAATGCACATTTATTTGAGGGTATTGCGCCAAAATTTCTTTTGCACCCGCTAGCAGCGCTTCATTAATTTCTTTATTCCAGCTAGTATAAAAGATGGTAAGCGCTTGCTCAGGCAATGCGTGCATGTCGTCTGATAAAAAACCTTCTGACTGCGTACTCATATGTTATAAATTGTATTCACCCAAACGTGCCAAGTACTTACTCGCATTACGTCCTTGTGAGCTATTCGAGAATTTAGTTTTAATACGAGTAAATGCAGCTATCGCTTTTTCTGTATTGCCTGCTTTTTCATAAGCCAAACCAAGACGCTCTAAATATAATGGCGTAAGCATTTCATTCTTATCATCAGCACTCGCTTTTTGATAAGCACTTATCGCCTTATCCGTTTTGCCTAATTCCATGTATGCATCGCCCAATGAACCTTGCGCCACTGGCTCAACCAATGTACCATGTCCATCAAAATCACTTAAGTGATCCACTGCTTTCTGAAATTGACCTTGCTTCAAATAAATAATACCAGCATAATAATGCGCTAAGTTACCAGCAGCAGTACTACCGTATTTATCAATAACTTTTAACATACCCGGCCCGCTCACATCACCATTTAAAGCAACATTTAAAGAGTCCATACCAAAGTATTGTTCAGCTCTAAATAAAGCATCACTTGCTTTTTTATTTCGAGGCTTTAAGTAAAAATTATTGTATGCATAAACACCAACAATAAGTGCTAGTATTCCAATAAGTATTCCATTGACAATTTTTTTGTTCGTTTCATACCAACCTTCAATCCCTTTGATTGTTTCTTGTGCACTCGGTACATCTTCAGCAGCTCCTTGTATTGATTGAGGATTTCTCGGTGCGGTATATTTATCACGTTTTGCCATAATCTTTTTATGAAGGCGCAAAAATAGTAAATTTTATCTATTTTAGGTCTGAAAGCCTTGCCTTTCCAAGAAAAAACGCAATAATCAGTATGAAACTTACATTTGCGCCAAGAATGCTTACCAGCCTAGTCCTATATCAGTATAAAAACCACGCCAACAGTACGTTTGACCTTAGCCGCCAGGTACATTGCTTTTGGGGGCAAAATGGTGTGGGCAAGACAAATATCCTTGATGCTATCTATTATTTGTGTTTTACCAAGAGTTATTTCTCCTCATATGACAATCAAGTCATACAAGATGGAAAAAAAGAAATGTTCATTCAAGGGACCATCAATGAAGATAAAATTAAATGTCTGATTAGAGAAAGTGGTAAAAAAGAGATCTTGCTTAATAAGATTCCTTATGAAAAATACTCGGAACATATAGGCGCCTACCCGGCCGTTATGATCTCTCCAGACGATACTATTTTAATCAGTGGTCATAGTGATGTAAGGCGTAAGTTTTTGGACATCATTCTATCCCAACTAGATGCAGATTATTTACAGCACTTAATTACTTATAACAAACAACTAGCACAGCGTAATGCTTTATTAAAAGAGTATAAAGGCAAAAACTTGAACAGTAGCTTGCTCAATACCTACAATGAAATATTAAGCGTGCATGGTACTTACATATACCAAAAACGCAATAGTATTATTGAAGAATTGGTACAGCTTGTACAACAATTCTATAGTGAGATTAGTGAAGAAAAAGAAACAGTATCTATACACTACAAATCAAGTGTAACAGAAAGAAAGCTCATAGATATTTTTAAAGAAAATGAGCAGAAAGATTTTTATATGCAACGCACAACTGATGGAATACATAGAGATGACCTTGTGTTTAGCATTGCTACTTTCCCATTAAAACAATATGCATCTCAGGGGCAGCGCAAGAGCTTTTTATTCGCTACTAAGCTGGCGGAGTTTCACTTGCTAAAAAAGTATTTGAACAAAAAACCTATGCTATTAATCGATGATTTATTTGAAAAGTTAGATGCCAAGCGCTCACAAATTCTGGTGCGAATTATTGCTAATCTAAATACACAAGTCTTCATTACGGACACGGACCAAGCAAGGCTCAAACAAGCTTTTGCCGCTTCAAATATAGATTTTGGATTAAGCGAAATTACTTAAAAATGACAGCCGGTTGCTTAGGTTCCGCTGCTGCCTTAGGCGTTGTTGTTTTTACTTTCGGCTTAGCCAACGCCTTACTTGTTTTTTTACTTTCGACTACTTTCTGAGCACGATTATTTGGCTTGGCCTTATTGGTTTTGGCAGTTTGTACTTTTTTTGATTGGACAACTACTTTGTTCGTGGCTGATTTGGAGGTCTTTGCATTTTGAACTGCTGGATTAGCCACAATATTTTTTGCACCGCTTGCCTCCTTAGACGAAGCAGCTTGGTTGTTTATTTCCTTTTCCATGGCAGCTAACTTCATAGCTTCTTGTTCGGCTATTTGCTGCTCACTTCCTTGTTTCTCATTAGGTAAAGGCACTGCCTCATCCAATGCATTTTCTTTACTATTAGTTACACTTTTTTGATTGGCGTTTTGTGCTCCTATATTTTCAACGGCTGATTCTGTCTTTTGTTTTGCATTACTCTTGTCGTTTGAACTATTGCTAAATTTTCCAAACAATAAATAAAGTAATAACGCTAATAAAATGATATTAAAAACAAGGAAAAAAGGTATCCACCAAGCTCTTTTTTTATCATCTTCCTTTTTTTCATCTTTAATTAAAATAGCTTCCTCGTTCTTTGAAATGCGCTTTTCTAACTTATCGTGCATTATTTGAAACGTTTCCAATCGTTGTTTTAATAATGCTTCGTCTACTGTGGGCGTAGATGTTTTTACATCCTTTTTTATTTCACCTAATAATTGCGCATGCGTTGCTATCAGTTTTCTTAATTCACTTACTTCTTCTTTTAAATCATTAATGTCCTGGGCATTTTGAACCTCTTCAAGCTCTGCTACAAAAACGGGCTGGTCAAATAATGCATCTTCTTGTTTTTGTTTATAGATAGGACCTTCAGTATAAAACTCAGGAAAAGCTTCTTTTACATCATCTAAATCCACATCTTGATTATTGGATTTAGCGTATTCTGTAATTAACTCTAGAAAGTTTTTTTCCTGTTTATCAGACATTCTACTTTAAAGATAGCTCGCAATTATTCAATTCAGAAAGGACTTATCTACACACTGTGTATTTTGCTAAAAACTCATAATAATCCCAGCAATGGCCGCAGACATATAAGAAGCCAATGTCCCAGCTAACATTGCCTTTAAGCCTAGGCTAGCTATATCTTTTCTTCGTTCGGGGCATAAGGCTGAGATGCCACCAATTTGAATACCAACCGAAGCAAAATTGGCAAAGCCGCACAAAGCAAAACTGGCAATAATTTGAGATTTTTTGCTAAGCATATCTCCACTAAGCATTTCTTGAAGGTTTAAATAAGCAAAAAATTCATTCAAAGCCATTTTAGTTCCCATGAGCTGCCCTACATTAAATATATCTTCTGATGGCACACCCATAGCCCAAGCCATAGGTCTAAATATGTGGCCAAAAATTTTATTTAAACTATTCACACCTTCAATTGGCATATAAGCCAAGCCAAAATTGATCAAAGCAACCAAAGCTGTAAAACCAATAACCATGGCAAATACATTTAAAGATATTTTCATCCCATCCGATCCTCCATGGGTTATGGCATCTATTAAGGAATCGTATTGACTCTTAGTACTAATTTTTACATTCCCTTTAGTTGCCGATTGTTCGGTTTCTGGATACAACATTTTTGCCACAACCAAAGCGCCTGGTGCAGCCATTAAGCTAGCCGTAAGTAAGAATTCTATAGGTATACCAAAGCTTGCATAGATAGCCATAACCGAGCCCGAAATGCAAGCAAAACTACCCGTCATACTAGCCATAATCTCACTCCTTGTCATGGTTTTAATAAAAGGCTGTATCATTACCTGAGCCTCTACTTGTCCTACAAAAGCACTACCTACATTACTCAAACTCTCTACACCCGATACTTGCAATATCTTATTCATCCATTTGGCCAAAAAACCAACAATACGCTGCATTATACCTAAGTGATAAAGCATTGCCACTAGGATACAAATAATAATAATCGTACTCAATACATTAAAACCAAATATGAAAGGACGCGCAAGCTGCTCTTGACCTATGCCATTTCTATACAACATACTTCCTTGACCGTCTGGGCTACCCACAGATATACCGCCATAAACAAATGCTGCACCTTGAAAAGCCGCCTCATCAATCTTTTCTACGACCTTGCCTATTCCTTTGAAAAAGTTGGTAATTACATCGACCTTTAAGATTAGAAAGCCCAATAGGGTTTGTAGGCATAAACCAGAAAGCACTAAGCGTATATTGATAGACTTGCGATTATTACTAAATAAAAAGGCCAATAATAAAATGACCGCTATGCCGATTAAACCTTGGAAGTGACTCATAACTTTAAGTCGTGAATATACATATTCATGACAAAAGACATAATAAATCATTCTTGTTTTTGTAGTTTTATGGTATATGTCAGAACAATACGCTGGTTCGTATAAACGCCTGGAAAATATGATGCTTGAATTGCGCGAAAAATGTCCGTGGGATAAAAAGCAAACGATACAGTCTTTAAGAAAATTAACGATTGAAGAAACTTATGAACTAGCCGATGCTATTGATGAAAATGACCTTGATAATATAAAAGAAGAATTAGGCGATTTGTTACTGCACATTATCTTTTATGCGCGTATTGGAGAGGAGCAAGGCTCGTTTAACATGAGCGATGTTGTAAAAACAGTATGCGATAAATTAGTGCACAGGCATCCGCACATTTATGCCAAAACAGTTGTGCAGGATGATGAAGAAGTAAAGCGCAACTGGGAATCTTTAAAAATAAAAGAAGGAAAAAAAACCGTACTCGGTGGTGTTCCCAAAACTTTACCGGCGATGGTTAAAGCTTTTAGATTACAAGAAAAAGCCAAACAAGTAGGATTTGAATGGGAAAATGACGAGCAGGTAAAGGATAAGATAAATGAAGAATGGGCCGAGTTTGAAGTAGAAAAAAAAGCCAATGATAAAGAAAAAATGGAAGCCGAGTTTGGCGACGTATTATTCTCTATGATTAATTATGCACGTTTTTTAGATATTGACCCAGAAGCTGCGCTTGAGAAAACTAATAAAAAATTCATACGACGATTTAATGCCATGGAAGCTATTGCTACCAAGCAAGTAAAAGACATGAGCCAATTGTCACTTACTGAGTTAGACACCATTTGGAATACAATTAAAACGAATGAGTAAACAAACAAATAAAGCCAAAAGCACATTTAGATTTCCCTTTGATATAGATCGAAGGATATTTCTGTTATTGGCAGCTGTTTTCTTTATTTTTTCTATTAAGCCTATTAATAAGTTATTTTTTCCACGTTTTGATGTAGACACTTTCAAAGAAAAAATTGCTCAATCATATGCAAATCAAGATCAAGAGTTTGAATCATTTAGCAAGGACCAAAAACTTATAGAAGCATTTGCCAAGAACACTTTAAGCACAGATGAAATTGAAGAACTCAATGAAAACAATTGGGGATTAAGTCTATATAAAAATAACTCATTGATTGCCTGGTCTAATGAAAGGCTACTAATCTCTATTATACCCAAAACTTTTAATACGCCTACTCCATACAACGAGGAAGGAACAGTAGGTATAGTAAAAACGAAAAAGGTAACCATCTCAAATCAGGAATATATACTACAAGCCAACTTCCCCTTATATATTAAATATAAAAACGAGAATGAATACTTAATCTCGCGATTCAACATTTCAAAGAACCCGAAACAAGAAACGGATGATTATGGGCATTACCTAAAAATCGTACCTTCTAAAAATGCCAGCAAAGATTATAAGCACTTATTAGCGTTTGCCCCTAATGCAACATTTGCCCTGATTGAAAAAGCTGACAGCCTTGATATCTATGACAAAAACCCTTGGCACTTCTTTTTCGCTGCACTTCCCTTCATCTTTTTTGGCATCTCAATTCATACTTTTTATAAAGTATCAGTCAAACGCCAGCCGCTACTATACTTTATATTATTAGTTGCTACCGCAATCATTGTGCGCATTGCTAACTATTGGTTAGGCTTCCCTGATAACTTTGCTGAGTTTGAACTTTTTAATCCAGACTTATACGCTAGTAGCACATCCCGTATATCCTTGGGCGACTTATTTATAAACCGTTGTCTAATTTTCTGGATACTCCTTTTTTACCTCATCAACATTCAATTTAAAGTAATACCCAAGCACAGTTTAAAAGGTAAATACATTATTGCATTTCTATCGCTCATATTCCTTCATTGGATAAGCGTTGAATCTCTCTTTATAGGCAAAAGCCTAATTATGGATTCAATACTTAACTATGACACGACTAATTACAAAAATGTCACCTTTGAAAAGTGTATTGGACTATTTACATTCCTCATCATATTTACTAATTATGTTATTGCCATTATCATTTCGCATAGATACCTTACTCGTATTACACCTATTAGAGGACTGCGCTATTTATTAGTGTTTATTATGCCATTGATTAGCTTCTTTTACTCAGAAGCTATGGTGTTTAATGAAATATTGGCACTCGCCGCTTGGACTGCCCTATTTTACTTTTTATTAGATAGTAAGAAATTAGAAACCAAGTTTGACTTTAATTCTTACAGACTACTATACTGGATTATTATCCTTACTGTTAGTTGCAGTTTAATGTTCAACTATTTTATACATCAAAAAGAAAAAACGGATAGAATAAATATTGCGAACCAATTGTTGAATTTTGAAAATCCACATAGTTTGGACAAGATTATAAGGTTTGAACAAGACCTTTTAAAAAACAGCACCTTGCAAGCAGCATTTAAAAGCAATAATGTTCTTGAAGTAAGTAATCTTATAAACGCTATTTCATTAAGCAACTTAAACATTAGCCATATAGCAAATCTTGAACCGATATTAAGTTCAAATACCCCAGCTTATGAAGACATATTAACCCAGTACACCCAAGTCAATAATAAACGCTTAGACCCTAATAAACTTAGCGTCTATATTAATTCAAAATTTGGCAAAGAAAAGTATCTCGCCATCTTACAAAACCCTAATCAAAACAAGGTGTGCCGTGGAGTTGTCCTCAAAGCAGAAAGAGCATTGACATTTAATGACAATAATGCCTTTGAAAGAAACAACCATGGAACATTCAACACCTCCTTATTAGAGAATAATTATGAAATTGGATTTTATGAAAATGGTGTAAGAACTCACCAAATGGGCAATACTGACTTCCCTTATAAACTAAGTCGTAAGAAAGGAAAGCAAGGAACTAAAAAAGAGAACTATTACTTTACCAAGGATAATTTAAATACGAGCACACTGGTCTTTTTTGACCAAATGAGTAAAAATAATCGTGTGATTTTACTACGTAAAAAACAAAACATTTTTTATCAATTCTCAACAACTTACGCCTATATATTTAGTATTATTTTTATAATAATATCTCTTTATATCATTGGTAATATTGTTGCGAGGTCTAATTTCCGCTGGGCACGTTTTTTAAATTTAATTGGGCTTACACTACGTATGCGCATACACTTAGCCATATTGAGTGTAGA
>CALIIL010000164.1 GCA_938017685.1 uncultured Chitinophagaceae bacterium | reverse complement strand
AGAATAAAAGGTAAATATTTACAGAACTATTTAGACGAATTTTGCTACAAACTCAACCGTAGATACTTTGGAAATCGTATTTTCGATAGACTCGTATTAGCAGTGGCTAGTTCTAACTGGTAACTTTGAGTACATACAATATAAAAATATAACGGTATGAAAAAAATAGTTGTGTGCCTTGCATTCGTTTCAATTTTAGCAGCTTCTTGTACAAAGGTTTTAGATTCTCTAACCACCTTTACTTTTTCAAGAACAACAACATTTACTATTCCAGCCTCTACCGGTTTAGGAGTTCCCTTAAATATTAATACGCCGGATGTCGTTACCAATTTTGAAAGTGAATTTTCAACCAATAACGCTAATACGGATAGGGTAGAGTATATTAAACTAACGAGTATGAACTTGGAAGTTACGAATCCTACAGGTGGTAATTTAGATTTTTTAAAGTCAATACAGCTAAGTATAAGTGCTGATGGCTTGAGTGATAAAATAATCGCCAGCAAGTCTGATGTTCCAGATGGACTTAGTCTTTTAGATCTTGACGTAGAAGATGAGGATCTGAAACCTTACATCATAAAGGACACTTATAAATTAAAAGTAGAAGCGGTGACCGATCAAATTATTACACAAGATTATGATTTAAGCACCACCTCAGCATTTGAGGTAAAGGCTAATGTTCTTTAACGATTAATCTTTATATACTTAATTTAATAAAAAAAGCCTTTGCAAATTTTGCAAAGGCTTTTAATTTAAGTGGACCCACCAGGACTCGAACCTGGGACCACCTGATTATGAGTCAGGTGCTCTAACCAACTGAGCTATAGGTCCAATTTGACATCTAACCATCCCGATAGCTATCGGGAGAGCTATAGGTCCAATTTGATTACGAACTATTCAATGTTAAAAGAAGAACTGTTCCAATTAGCTGAATATTTCAACTAATAAGAGCGCAAAAGTAAAGTATAATTTATTATTGTAGAATAGAAAATGAAGAATAATATTAAACATATCATTTTTGACCTTGGAAATGTCATTCTGGATATTGATTATCAGCTAACCATTGATGCTTTTAAAGAATTAGGGGTGCAAAACTTCCAAGTACACTTTTCAAAACAAAAGCAGTCTAACTTCATGGATGATTTTGAAATGGGAAAGGTCTCTGATTATGACTTCATTGCTTATGCCCAAAGCTTTTGTAAGGATGGGACCAAGCCACAAGATATCATTGATGCTTGGAACGCCCTGTTGTTAGATATACCATTACGCCGCTTGCAAATATTGCAACAACTACAATTAGATTATGACTTGTATTTATTAAGCAACACCAATATAATACACGAACGAGAGTATAATAAGTCTGTAAAGGAGGTGTGTGGCTATGATAATTTAAATATTTTCTTTAATAAAGTATACCTGTCTCATCGTATTGGCTTGCGAAAACCGAATGATGATGTGTTCTTACATGTACTAAACGATCAAGGTTTAAAAGTAGAAAACACGCTGTTTATAGACGATAGCATACAACACATTGAAGCCGCCGATAAGCTTGGCATCCAGACCATTCATATGAAAGATGATATGTGTATGGAGGAAGATATTTTTAAACCGAAGGTTTAATTTACTTCTTCGTAATCAATAAAGTCGCCGACTTTTTCCTGTGGTCTTTTTTGAGGTGCTCTTGCATTAGGCATACGCTTGCCTGCCTTCGGTTCAAATAGGCTGCGAAGAATGCGCATAACAAAGTAAAAAAGAATAATAAAGCCAATCGTGCGTAACATATGCTACAAATTTAATGGATTAGCCATGATATTATAGAGTCCAAAATGGATTTAGATAATTTTTAGCAATTCTATTTTTCTTTGCTTAACTTTATTTCAAATTATTAGTATGGAAATTAAAGCGCCTTTTAATCTGAATAAATGGATTGAAGAAAACCGACATCTACTCAAGCCACCTGTTGCTAACAAAAGCTTATATCCCATTGGACAAGACTTTATCGTAATGGTAGTGGGTGGTCCAAATGCTCGAAAAGACTATCATTATAATGAGACTGAGGAGCTTTTTTATCAATTAGAAGGAAATATTAAAGTGATTACGCAGCAAGATGGCCAACGAGTAGAAGTAAGCTTAGGTCCAGGTGATATGTATATGCATCCTGCCAAAGTGCCACATTCTCCATGGCGAGAGGAAGGTTCTATAGGTCTAGTTATTGAGCGTGTGCGCCAAGGCAAAGGCTTTACCGATGGCTTGATGTGGTTCTGTGATGAGTGTAATCATAAACTACACGAAACCTTTTTTGAATTAAAAGATATAGAAAATGATTTTCAGCCAAGATTTAAAGAGTACTATGCAAGCGAGGAGCTAAGAACGTGCACTAATTGTGGGCATGTAATGGAGACAGACCCTAGATTTACTGACGATTAGAGTAACCCAACTTTCTTTGTAAAAAATACGTCTATTTTATTAACAATATTTTTTTAATTCAAATACTCCAATTACCTTTAACTACCATATTGGGGGTTTGGCACGCGCTTTGCGACTTAATACTATAAAGAAATAAAAAAACAAAAACTAAAGCAAATGAAAAAAATAATCTTTACGCTTTTAGCATTAATATCTCTCCAAGCAGTTGGACAGGATGTTCACTTTACACAATATTTTACATCTCCATTAACGATGAATCCAGCTAATACAGGCCTAGTTAATTGTGATTGGCGCTTGTCAGGTAACTATCGTAGCCAGTGGGGTGCAGTTAATTCTACTCCATACTTAACAGGATCATTTTCATATGATATGTCTTTGTTGAAAGGTAAATTAAATGGTGATGCCTTAGGTGTTGGTATTTTAGGTCTTTATGACCAATCAGGTTCTGGTGCATTACAAAATGTAACGGCCGGTCTTTCATTGGCTTATCACAAACAATTGAGCGACGATCCAGATAGACCTAAAACGCTTTCTTTAGGTGCTCAGGGTTACTTGGTACAAAAGAGTATCGACCAAACGAAGCTTACATTCGAAAGTATGTATGATCCAGTAACGGGTCAACCGATTTTCTTAAGTGGAGAAAACATTAATCAAATGGATCCTTACCCAGACTTTAATGCTGGTTTAATGTATTCTGGTTATGTAAATGAGCGATCAACAATTTATGCTGGTTTGTCTTATTACCACATTACTCGCCCAGTAGAAAGTTTTTTAGGTGAGAATTACAAAATTCACTCTCGTATTACGGCTACATTAGGTGGTTCTATTCAAATGAATGATAATATGGTTATGTATTTAAGTAGCATGTATCAACAACAAGGAAAAGCTTTTGAGGTTTTAGTTGGAGGTGCTGCTGGTTTTATCTTAAACCCATATCATGAAGAGGAAGATAAGAGTACCATATTTTACCTAGGTGCTTGGTATAGATATAATGATGCAGTTGCACCTTATATCGGTTTTGAGTGGAGTAAAGCGAAGTTAGGCTTGTCTTATGATGTTAACCTTTCAGGATTTACAACAGCAACACAAAGCCAAGGTGGTTTAGAGTTATCATTAATATATAATGGTTGCTTTATCCAAAATGATACGAAGACATACAACTTTGCTTGTCCTCGTTTCTAGATCAAAAAAAAAAAATTATTAAAAGTCCCACTCCAATCGAGGGGGACTTTTTTTTGTCCTATCTATTCGTATATTTGAGAGAGCCTACAAATTATTCAATATGAAAAAACAACTTGTACTAATACCTATATTATTTATAGCACTTTGCTTTTTAAGTTCATGTGCCAAAGAATATGCTTGCGAGTGCGATGCAACGACTATAAACATGGGTGTAGAAACGTATAAGATAAAAGATACCAAACGCTCAGAAGCTAAGATAAAATGCGACGCTTATGAAGATGGGCGCAATGGTGCAGTTAGTTGTGAGTTGAAGTAGGTTAAATGAATAAAAAGTATTTGTAGTGGGTTCTGTTTATTATTATATCAGTGCCGAGTATTATTTTTTTAGTAGAATGGCTAGCTGCGGTTAGCAGTTACTTTTTGAGCGATTTTTCCGAACAAGAGAAAGGAAGATTATTACTTCTGATTATTATTGGTTTTTTAATATTAGTTATTTTGGTTGCTCTTGAAATATTTTTATTTCGGAGGGCTTACAAGTTAAAGTAAGTGTGAAGATACTTATCAATTAATATTAAATCAGTTTTGAGGTATGAGCTCAAGCGTGAGCAACTCGTGCAATAAGTATCCACTACAACTCAAACTCATTACGCAGCAACAACTTACATTTGAGTTATTGCTATGAACAAACAATCACTACAAGATAATTTTGATAAAGAGTACGTTAGGCTCAATCCCGAACAGAAAAAAGCGGTAGACACCATCTATGGTCCCGTTCTAGTATTGGCAGGTCCTGGAACAGGTAAGACGCAAATCCTTTCCATGCGTATTGCTAACCTTTTGCGCAGTGAAGCACAAGTACAGCCTCAAAATATTTTATGTCTAACCTTTACTGATGAAGGACAAAAAAATATGCGCGACCGATTATTTAAGTTAATTGGTCCCCAAACGGCGCGCCATATTCATGTGCATACCTATCACTCTTTTTGTAGTGAGATCATTCAACAGAATTTAAGCTATTTTAAGAAAGATCAATTAGAGTTGGTTACGGAATTAGAAGAGCTGAGTTATATGACGCAATTGGTGTTGCGCATGCCGAAGGATAATCTTTTTTATAGTCCTAAGAAGCCAACAAAGAACATTGGTTACTTGCGCAATTTGTTTGGCAAGATTAAACAGGAAGGTTGGACAAGCGATGAATTAATAAAAAAGACGAACGAACATATAGAAGAAATAAAAAACGATGAAGCTAATATTTCTTCACGGGGTAAAACCAAAGGACAATTAAAAGCAGATGCTCAAAAAGAAATAAAGCAATACGAAAAAACAATTCAAGCCGCGAAGATTTATGATGAGTATCAAAAAATATTAAAGGAACATAGTCGCTACGAATTTGCCGATATGATTTTGTGGGTTATTGATTTATTGAAAAATAATGATGGCATACTCTACGATGTGCAAGAAAAATATCAATACTTATTAGTTGATGAAATGCAGGATACCAATGGTACACAGTTAGATTTGGTTAATCAGCTAACGAGTTATGACGAGAGCCCCAATGTATTTGTAGTGGGGGATGATGATCAAGCGATTTATCGTTTCCAAGGAGCCAACCTAGATAACTTAACCAACTACCGCAACAAATATTTGAAGCATGGATTAACGGAAGTTAGTTTAAAAACAAACTATCGTTCCTTCCAAGGCATACTCAATAATGCCACTACCTTGATAGAGGAAAATAAACAACGTTTGATCTATCAAATGCCAGATTTGAGCAAGGAATTAATTTCTTTCCAGACCAACGAAACGAAGAAAGATACGGAGCCAGTTTTGTTATCGCATTATAATCCGCATTACGAATATGCTTATGTGGCTAATCAAATAAAGGAATTATTAAATGCCGGAACAGAGGCAAGCGAGATTGCAATTCTCTGTACTAAGAATGCGCATTGTCAATCGATGGGCGAATATTTAAATAAAATAGACGTTCCTTTTTATACCAGAGCGAGTACCAGTTTATTACATTTTGTATTTACAAAACAGCTACTCAATATCCTTCGTTATGTACAGTCTGAAAATAAATTTCCTTATTCGGAGGATGATTTATTATTTGAAATATTGCATTACGATATGTTTAAGATTGAGCCACAGGATGTCTCTAAATTATATATTGATTGTTACAGTTTTAATCGCGGGAAGAAAAAGATTAGCCGTAAATCATTACGCCAATATGTATTAGAAGAGAAAGAAGGGGAGAGCTTTACCTTATTTAATCAGAGCGCTAACCAAATAAAGGAGGTGGTGCTCTTATTAGAGAAATTAATTAAAGCCAAAACAAACAACAGTTTATATCGCCTCATGGATATTGTCAATCATGAATTAAAACTGATTGATTACATATTAAAAAGTGATGATAAATTCGAAAAATTAGAACTGCTCAATAGTATTTACGACTTAATAAAAGAAGAAACAGAACGCACGCCAGATGTTACCTTAGAGCAGTTCTTAGAGAATATACAAGCCTTTGAGGATAACGATATTCAGCTTAGATATACCAAGGTGTTTGGTAATGATAAGAGTGTAAAAATATTTACCTATCACGGTGCCAAAGGGCGCGAGTTTGAGCATGTGTTTATGTTGGGTTGTGTAGATGAGCAATGGGAGAAGAAACGAAAAGGTGGCTTTGGCAGTTTGAAAATACCGCCAAATATTTTCCAAACCACTTCGGATGATAAAGATATTGAAGAGCTGCGCCGTTTATTTTATGTGGGTATAACCAGAGCCAAACATAATTTGTACATAAGCTACCACCAACAAGATAATAAGGGCAAGGGTAAAAGTCCAAGCTTATTCGTAAATGAAATGTATGCCGAAGAGCAAGATAAAATGCAAGCGGCCATTGTAAAAAATGAAATGCCTAAGGAGGCGCTTATTCCATTTGCTAGTTTGTATGTTGAAGCTACCGAAGTAAAATTAGCACAACTAGAAACAGAATATGTGGATCGACAATTGCAGCATTTTCAATTAAATGTTTCGGCCTTGAATAGTTACTTGGATTGCCCAGTTGGTTTTTATGTGAAGTCCATCTTGCGCGCACCTTCAGGTAAGAATGAGAGCATGACTTTTGGTTCTGTGATACATGACACCTTGGAGGAATTTTTTCAAGGAATGTTAGACAATGAACAAGTCTTTCCTGCCAAGGAAGAATTAATGAAAATGCTCGAGAACCAAATGTATGGACAGCGGGCAAAGTTTTCTACCGAAGGCTATAAACTAAAGAAAGAATATGGCGAGCAGATCCTGAAAGGGATGTACGATAAGTTTTTAGATACCTGGTGCAAAGAAGTGAAGTTAGAGGAGCATGTGGCCGCGGTTGTTGATGGAATTAAGATAAAAGGTTTTATTGATAAGGTTGAATTTCACCCCTACGATATTCAATTTATTGATTATAAAACAGGTGATAGAGAAGGAACCTATGCCAAGGAAAAATTAAAGAAACCAAACCCAAAAGGCAAAACCGAAAAAGCAAAACGTGGCGGAGATTATTGGCGACAAGCCGTATTCTATAAAATATTGGCAGATGAAAGTCAAAAATATTTGAAGCCAGTAAATAAAGCTTTGTACGTATTTGTAGAGCCCGATAAGGAAACGAAACAAATTCCTGATCCCGTAGAATTTACATTTACCCTCGATGATATTTCTTTAGTAAAAACACAGATTAAGGAAACCTATGAAGCCATTATGCATCACGATTTCTATACCGGTTGCGGCAAGGAAGATTGTCAGTATTGTAATTTCATGAAGGAAACTAATCAAGATATTTCCGTACAAGACTTGCAAGAGGACGCTTCGCTTTAGTTTTTCACCCCTATTAAACTTATGATACTGATTGCGATGCCGACCTTGGAAGAAATAGCGTTAAGAAAAATTATTAGTTTGGCAGCTTGCCACCTTTAGTGTGGTTAAGAAACAATTCAGTGCCTGCCACCTTTAGTGTGGTTTGAGCCATTAAAAACATGAATATCGATAAATTATAGAGGCGAGTTTGAATTGTTTTAGTCAGAGTGATAATTTTTTAGTTATTTATTCCCAGTCTTGAATTTTTAGCTTGCCACCTTTAGCGTGGCTTCTTTTTTTTCAAGAAAAAAGAAGGGGCTACCGAAGTTAAATTCAACTACAAATTTGTTCTAAATTGATAGCTTAAAGTAGTAACGGTACATAATCTCTAATCCCAATCCGTCTATATTATTCATTTGAGTGTTAATTTCGACATTCTTAAAATAACAATATCATGAAAGAAGTATATATAGTAAGTGCCGTGCGCACGCCAATGGGCAGTTTTGGGGGGAGTTTAAAAGGATTTTCGGCTACGCAGTTGGGATCATTTGCTATTAAAGGTGCTCTAGAAAAAGCGGGCGTAAAAGGCGAAGATGTGCAAGAAGTGATTATGGGTAATGTGTTGCAAGCAGGCTTAGGTCAAGCTCCTGCGCGTCAAGCTTCAAAATTTGCAGGCCTGCCAGATAGTGTCATTGCCACAACGGTGAATAAAGTATGTGCCAGCGGAAGTAAAGCCGTGATGTTAGCGGCGCAAAGTATTAAACTAGGCGATGCTGATATTATCGTGGCTGGTGGTATGGAGAGCATGAGTAATGTGCCTTTCTATTCAAATGATATTCGATGGGGTGCTAAGTATGGCAACCGTTCAATGGTCGATGGTTTGGCTCATGATGGCTTAACGGATGTATATAATAACTACCCAATGGGTAATGCCGCAGAGCTTTGTGCTAAGGAGTGTAATATTAGCCGTGAAGCGCAAGATGAATTTGCGATTGAAAGTTATAAGCGTAGCCAAGCAGCTATTGAAGGAGGCAAGTTTGACAATGAAGTGATACCGGTTACCATACCGCAGCGCAGAGGCGATGATATTATTATGGCTAAAGATGAAGAGCCCTTTAATGTAAAGTTTGAAAAAATACCTTCTCTACGTCCTGTATTTGATAAAGAAGGAAGTGTAACGGCTGCCAATGCCAGTACTATGAATGATGGTGCCAGTGCTTTAGTATTAATGAGTAAAGAAAAAATGGAGGAGTTGGGTTTAAAGCCAATCGCTAAAATTGTTTCTTATGCCGATGCTGAGCAAGCACCTGAGTGGTTTACGACAGCACCAAGTTTGGCTGTGCCTAAAGCAGTAGAAAAAGCAGGATTGAAAATGGATGATATTTCATATTTCGAATTAAACGAAGCTTTCTCTGTAGTAGGTATTGCTAATATGCAGAAGTTAGGAATAGACAATACAAAAACGAATGTAAACGGCGGAGCGGTAAGTATGGGCCATCCTTTAGGAAGTTCTGGTTCTCGTATCTTGGTTACCTTAATCAATGTACTGCACCAAAACGACGCACAATACGGAGCTATAGGCATCTGTAATGGCGGTGGTGGTGCTTCGGCTATTGTTGTTGAGAAAGTATAGACTAAAATAATATTATTATAATAAGAAAATGGACAGCTGCGGCTGTCCATTTTCTATTATTTATTAAAAATTTCTTGATATTCTTTTTCAATGCGTTTAATTTCTTTAGGCTTTAAACCTGCAAATTCTTTTTCACGGCTTCTTTTAGATAAAGATCCATTGCCTTGTTCCAGAAAGTTTACTAGTAGTGCAATGGTATTGTCAGGAATTTCAAAGTTGTCATCCACAAAAGCCTTGAAGCTATCATAGCAGGATAAATACTCAACTTCTTCGGGTATAATATGTTGTATGGTATCCTCTACACGCTCGTATAAGAAGGTTGCTTGTTCGGTGGCATCAAAGTAGCGGTAATAGTCTATCGTGTGATTTGTAACCTCTACATTATGTTTGTCTGTCTTTTTCCATTCTATAAAGTCAAGTAAGGGCAAGGAGTATTGCTCCAAGATTTGTCGGTAATCATCTATATGGTTTAGTATAGAAGCCGATATGGGAAATATGAATCCTTGCTTAGTAAATTGTTTTTTTGCCAAAACATGATGGATTAGGTAGCGGTGTACCCGACCGTTACCATCTACAAATGGATGGATAAACACAAATCCAAAAGCTATCATCGTAGCTGCAAATACGGCGTCCATTTCTTGGTCTAGCAGCAAATCTTGGGTGTCTAGGAGTCCTTGCATCAGCTCGTTGATGTCCTCATGTTTGGCTGAAATATGATCGGGTAGTGGCTCAAAAGTTGTTCGGTCTCGTTCGCCAATAAACCCACCTTCTTGCCTAAAGCCCATTCGCATTAAACGTGGGTTTTCTATTACCACTTGTTGAAGCCGTAAAAATTCGGATACGCTTAAGTCCTTTTTACCAGCTTGTCCTATTGCCTGTCCCCAGCGGGCGGTTCTTTTACTTTTTGGATTTTCACCTTCTATGGTAAATGAGGCTTTTGAATCTTTTAGGAGTAAAAAGGCCGATGCGCGTTGCAGAATAGTTTTGCTCAGACCGCTTAAATAGGTTTCGTTTTTTTCTGCTAAATTTTGCTGAATGTATTTTTCTAGTTTTGGCGTCTTATGGATAAGCGCACAAAAATTGAGTGTGCCGGGTAAGTTATTTATAACTCGGTGGCGTGCAGATTTAAAGCCTGAAATGCCATATTGTAGTTTGATATCTAGTGCATGGGTATATCTAATTTTTACATCCGCATTGGGTATCGGTAATTGCTTTTGCAAGAGCCATTCATATAAAAACCAAAGCCTTCTGTTATATTGCCCTTTAGGTGTATTGGTCGTTATGAGTTTGATCGCTTCATCTTCGCTCAGTTGTTCAAATAGTTTTTTAAGTATCAATAGATTGAGGCCTTCGTATTTCAAAGCAAATACCAATTGGTCATAGAGCGTATTGGCTGGCATATAACTAGCGGCATATATCGCCCAACCGTTTTTTTTGTAATGTCTTTTCTTGTTACTGATAAGTGCTAGGGTGTTGGGTGGTGGGCAACTTAGGCTGTAAGCTTCTATGATGGCTCCATAGCCAACGAGCGTTGCCTCTTCGGGAGCTGTGCGCGCGTAAAAAACAGTCGCTTTTGGTAAATTATATCCGTTATGCATAGTATTGGGTAATTTTAATCCGCAATTGTGCCGTTCAAAAGTAGTCTATTTTGGTAAAAAAGAGCCGCGTTTGGTAAAAAATATCCGCTAAGTATAGTGATATATAAATAATGTACGCATGTGGGTGCTAAATAAAAACGATGCACAATATGGCGCCATTGGCATCTGTAACGGCGGCGCCGTAAGCATGGGTCATCCGCTAGGAAGTTCGGGCTCTCGTATCCTCTTTACCTTAATTAATGTACTGCACCAAAACGATGCACAATACGGAGCTATAGGCATCTGTAATGGCGGTGGTGGTGCTTCGGCTATTGTGGTTGAGAAGTGTTAGGTTCAACCAATATAAATTTTAAAAGCATCGATTTATTCGGTGCTTTTATGTTTTGGAGCATTAGGCTTTGGGCTCTTAAATTAAGCTTTGGTCTCAGGCTATCCATTGCAATCTCCCACGCTAAGGCGAGGGAGGATTTTCATTCCTATCCTGGCTATGTTTAGCATTTTCCCTTTGTTTGGCACTGTGCAAATTAATGCAAGTGGATAAGATTGAATATCTATTTTTTGATCAAAAGTATTTTGTCCGTAATATTGTCCGTGTACGTAAAAGTGTCCGCAATTTAATATGGCTACAATAAACTTCTATCTTGATAAAACTAATAAAAAGGGGCAGGCTCCTATTCACTTAAGAATTAATTGTAATGGCAATCAATTAAAGCTGTCAACTGGACAAAAGATTCTTCCGAAACAGTTCAATAAGAAAACACAAAGAGTTTCTGGTTATAATGAAGCTGCAATTTTTATAAATCACTATTTAAACTTTCTCTATGAAAGAGCTGACGAATTGTTAAATCAGAATGCTAAGAAAAAGACCTTTTTAATTGAAGAATTAAAAACAGTTTTAAATGACCATATTGAAAACTATAAGGATAATAACAATGTTAGTATTCTTAAAGAACAAGTTGCATTGTATGGAAACCCATTCACATTTGTTGATTTGTTTGCAGGCGCTGGAGGATTTAGTGAAGGCTTTTTACAAGCGGAGTATAATAACAAATTTTTTGACTTTGTTGTAGCCAATGATATAAATGAAAATTGTGAATTAACTCACTTAGTTCGTTACAATCATCAATTAGGGCTTAAAGCCGAATTCTTAAAACAGGATATTACGGAACCAGATTTCTTAGATAATCTTTTAGAAAAGATAGCAGGCAAGAAAATAGACGTAATATGCGGAGGGCCACCTTGCCAAAGTTTTAGTCTTGCAGGAAAGCGGAAGAAGTTTGATAAAAAAGACGATCTGTTTTCTCATTATTTAGAAGTCATAAAAGTTCTACAGCCTAAATATTTCGTCATGGAGAATGTAAAAGGCATTTTGACAAAGGAAGGTGGAAAAATTAAAGAATTAATTATTAAGGAAATTAATTCTATAGTTGACATTAAAGAAATTCCACAGCTGAATTCATTTATTAAAAAAATAAAGAAAGATTCTAATTCGTTTATTCTTGACTGCATTATAAAAAGGGTAGAAATAGAAAAAGTATTAGAAAAGGACAAAGATGCTGGACGAGAAAATTTTATTGGATTTGTAGAAAATAGGTTTAGAAAAATAACACCTAAAATAGCTGATTATAGAACAAGTAAAACCGACCAAAATATTAATACAATCCGACACGGTTTTAATCTTTTAACGCGGACAAAACAATGGGATAAATTAAAACGTGATATTATTAAAGAGAAAGATTTTTGCAATATAGATAGCGATAATTTTGTTAGTTCTTTTACAGATTTTCTAACAGAAATCAGTTCAGAAAGTATCATTTCAAAAATTGAAACAGCTTTTAGTTCTTTGAAAGTGCCGAAGGCTAACGTAAAGGACTGCGTCGATATTATAACTGCATTACAGATTTATACAACCTCGTTTGATGAATCAATCGAAATATTAAAGACACTTTGCAATGCAAGTCAAAAAGTAGAACTTGATACAATATTAGAGCATATTCGTTTGTACAAAATTGAAAAACCGTTTGTTGCTAATGCTTCTAATTATGGTGTGCCACAAAATCGAGAAAGAGTACTATTCATTGGTTGCAGAAAAGACCAAAAGTATATATCTAAAATTCCATCGACTGTTTTAGAAGAAGAGAAAGTTACCATTTTTGAAGCGCTTCACGATTTAGATTTTATCGGCAATAATGAGGAGGCACATCGATATGAACCAGTAGACATTTCAGCTCAATATAATGGAACTGCAAAAAAAATGGCTCGACTTATTAAAAAGAGAAGCATTGATGGGAAGCCAATGGCAAAGGGTGGGAAGTCATTTGCAGAATGGTCAAAAAAAGGAAGACTAATTGAGCGGTTTAAGTCACATACTAAACCGTTTTATGTTAAGAATCATGAAGGTCTTAAAAATGGAGAAAAGTTTTTTGATATGCTCAACAATCACAAAACAAGTAATCAGAACGACAAAGTAATTGAAAGATTAAAGTTTATACTTAAAAAAGGTAATTATAAAAAGGCGCAACCAGAATTAGAAAAATTAGGCCTGTCTTCAAATAAAAGAAATTATAATGTTTTGAAACCAACTGAACAGAGCTCTACTATAATGACAATTCCAGACGATTATATTCATTACAATTCTCCTCGGGCTCTAACTGTTAGAGAGATGGCTAGATTGCAATCATTTGATGATTCTTTTGTTTTCCAAGGAAAGCGTTCAACAGGTGGAAATAATAGAAAAACAGAAGTGCCACAATATACGTTAGTTGGTAACGCTGTTCCACCATTATTAGCAAGAGCAGTAGCAAATGAAATTTTAAAACACATTAAATGAGAACTCTTACAGATGCTGAACAGGTCAAATTAAAGCTCCTAACAAAAAATCAGGTTTCCCTCACTTTGATTGAGCCAACTACTACTGGATTAAATAAATCTATAATGGATGCTACAGGTTCGGTTCGTAGCTTTTTGAAAGTTCAAAATATTCATGACTATGAATTACAGCAGCAAGGCCCGAGTAACAAAGTCTTGATTCCTACAATTATTCATACCGGATTTAAAACGATTAAGTCAAAAGCTTCTTTATATCGTCCTGTTACAAAGAGTGGGGATCCAAGAATTTGGTTTTATAGTTTGACAAAAGTAGCAGAGCCCAATGACATTGTTGCAATAGCTTTTTTTGATGAGAAGTTTCAAGTATTCAATTTGACAAAATTAGATATTGAAGAATTAGTAAATTCAAAGATTGAAAATCCGCTACAGGATTTAATAAAGTCAATTAATAGTACTGAAAGTGAAATTGCTTTTGAACTTTTGGCAATGCTTAGAAAAGTAGCATCATTGGGACCTATCCCTTCTATGGTCGATGCTGATACATCGGTAGGCAGAACATTAGAAACTGCTCTTGGTATTGAAATAAATTCATCTAAGAAGCCAGACTATAAAGGAATAGAATTAAAATCCTTCAGAAAGACCAAAACAAATAGAAAAAACCTATTCGCTCAAGTGCCAGATTGGAAATTGAGCAAGTTTAAAAGTTCTTCTGAAATTTTGAATGCATTTGGATATGAAAGAGAAGATGATTTTAAATTGTATTGTACAGTTTCAGCTATCATGAGAAACTCGCAGGGATTAAATCTAAGAATTGATAATGATGTCAAGCAATTGATAGAGAATTCTGATAACCCAGAAATTGGAGATTTCGTAGTTTGGACTTTAGACAAACTTCATAATAGATTAAGAGAGAAGCATAAAGAAACCTTCTGGGTAGAAGCTGAAAGTTTGCAAATAGATAATCGTGAACATTTTCAATATAAGTTTGTTGAACACACAAAAGGGCCAATTACTTCACAGTTTGATTTATTAATAGATCAAGGAATTATAACAATGGATCATTTAATTAAGCGAACTGCTACTGGTGGAGCTAAAGAAAAGGGGCCAATATTCAAAATTAAACCACAAGGAATAGAACTGTTGTTTCCACCTAGCGAGAGTTATTCTTTGGTCTAAACCTGTAATCCCCCCCCCCCAAAAAAAAAGAGAAGCCCCAACCGGCTCCTCTTTTCAATCATGATTACTCAACCAAGCAATCCTAAACAATAGGCACCAGCTCAATGTCCAAAGAGCTAATAGTTCCAACCAATACTGTAGTCTTCCCTAAAAATTGGACAGTTTTAAAAGAGCATATTTCGCAGATCTTTGCTGACCAGTATAAGTGCTGCCATACGCTTAATTCAAAAGTATGCTTGCAATTATGACTGAGGAAAAAGTAAAGAGAATAAAATGTGCTAGGCGTACATTATTTTTTCCGCGAATTGATTTTCAGTTTAGCGCACATTTATAAATAAAATCCTAAATAATGGACTACGTACACTCAATACGCATACATTATTATATCTTGCTTGCATGAGAGGATCTACTGCTACTCGGGTAAATTGCCCCGATTGTAAAGAAACGGGCCATTGGCTCCTGCCTTCTTCTTTTAAGAAAGAAGATACTTATACTTTATGGTCCTGCGGCTTGGAAGTAGGCGGTGCGGGATATGGAGCCTTTAAATATCATTATTGCATTCCGTGTAAGCGTATTTATACAAATCAAGATTGTAAATATCGTCGACAAGTGGGGCTGTATCAATTGCCACCCTTTTCGAGCAAGAAAGATGATTATACGCATACGCGCTTACTAGAGTTAATACATTTTATAGATAACTATGTCTTCGATTCTCCTGCGGATGAATTATTACATCGAATGGACTTGCACTATTTTTTATATATGAACCAGTCTATACTTGGTTATGAATTGAATATGAAAGCCTTTGAGCCAAAGCTTGTTCATAGTGGCAGCGGCAGGCCATTTAGACCCATCATACCCATTGAAGAAAATGTACTGATTTTTAATTGTGAGAAAATGATTCTGTTACTCGAGGATAAGGATACAGATGATGACCGATTTCTTTTAGCGGATATATATAGAACGATGCGTCAATTTGAAAAGGCAAAAAACCTCTTAGCTAAAATTGAATCCAGCCCATGGCGAGTATTAGCCATGAATAAAGCTTGTGATGAAAAAGAGAACGGTAAGCTCAAGGTACGTCAATCGGATAATGAAATATAATCAAATGCCAAATCTCTTGCTTCTGAATATTAAATAGGCGGCTTAGAAATGAATGCTTATTAAATGATAATTGCAAGAGTTTAAAAATCAATCAATATTTTTAACGAATAAAAGGAAAGTCAAGTCCAGATTTAGTCCGTGAGAATTTGAAGCTATGGGCTTATTATCTTTCGGACATGCCAATGCTTATAGAACAGACATACTTATTTTGGCACAAGCCGTTGATAAGGATTTTAAAACAGGGATTACAACCAAAGAAAGAAGTGTCTTTGATATATTTAGAGGTGGATCTATGATGCCCATCTTGCTCGGAGCACATTATTTATAAATGAAGAAGTCATGGCTTTTTGTAACTCTTTATACAAGCTACATAAATATATTTGTCTTTTTATAGTCTTAAGGAATAGGATGAATCATGAGGTTTGATGGGATCTAATAGAACAGCAGTGACACAAGTTTTTAAAAAGTGCTTTGTAGAAGAGGAATGGGAAAGCTATTAAAAGGGCCGCGGTCATTATCTAAGGATTAAAGTCATGTTATAGCTGGTTTGTTATATTTGTAAGATTAGTCAGGCTGTATTATCAATTTGTCATAAATCACATCCAATCGCCCCCACATTTCCCCATCTCACATTTCTGTCCTAACTTTAAAAGTACAGTCATGAAAAAAATATTTATACTAATTACAGTTTTAATGGGGTGTATAGGGCAGTCTAATGCCACACATATCATTGGGGCTGAGATTGGGTATAATAATCTGGGTAATCAAGCCTATGAGGTATATGTACACGTATATGCCGATTGTGACGGGCAGAGTTTCCCACTCTTTAATAATATGGCGCTTACTCGTGCACAAGTTATTGTGTACAATGGTTTTTCTCAACTCACTACGCTAGACTTGCCAGCGTATGGCGAGTATGGAAAAGAGATAACACCCGTATGTGATGCCGATACCAATAATACTACTTGCCGTAACGGAACCATACCAGGAATAGCAGAGTTTAAGTTTAAAACAACCATTAACCTCAATGTGCCCTCTGCCAATTGGCGTTTTGTGTTTACTGGTGAGTTGGGTACATCTACAGCTGGGCGCACCAACATTATTAGTAATATTGGTCCCAATAGTACGCTCTACGTAGAGGCTACTTTAAATAATCTTATGGCTAGCAATAACACACCAGAGCTTACGACTATTCCCACGCCTTTTTTCTGCAATAACTTGCAACAAGAATATAATCCTGGTGCTTTTGATTTAGAGGGAGATTCATTACACTTTTCATTGCAACCAGCTCGCCAGTTTATTAATAGTAATATTAGTCCGGTAAGTTATGTGTTACCTTTTTCTTACTTGCAACCATTAAGTACTGCGGTGGGTGGTTTTAATTTTAACCAATCTAATGGGCAGCTTTCTTTTGTGCCCAACTTGGTACAAATATCAGTGGTCGTGTATCAAATTGATGAGTATCGGAATGGTGTAAAGGTGGGTAGCATGCAACGCGAAATGAATTTTATAGTCTTGGATAATTGTGCCAATCGATCACCGGGTGGCAGTATTGCTTCGACTAATGTGGGCAACATTGCGTCACCCAGAGTATTGGAAGTATGTAATGTAGATTCTGTATTAGACTTTTCTGTCAATGCATTTGATCCAGACAATCAAGCGGTCGATGTCACGGTTACAGGATTACCCGCTGGATTAACTTACAATGTGGTAGGCAATGGTACCAATGGTCCGGTCATAGATTTTCATTGGGATATGATTACGCCGATGGTTTATGGTAGCTCATTTAATTTTTTTATTACATTCCAAGACGATGGTTGTCCGATCTCAAGTAAGCAACAACTAGCCTATACCGTTCAAGTTGTCAATCCATTTCAAAGCACCATAACGCCAGATGTTGAAAGTTGCGTGCCAGGTATGGATGGGCAAATAAATATGTCTGTTACAAGTACGAACGGAGGCGGCTATCAATATGCGTTAAACAATGGAAGTATGCAAGGCTTTCCATTTTTTGCAGGGCTAAGTCAAGGAACGTATACCCTTAGTTATGAAGACGGTCGAGCTTGTTCTAACAAAGAAGTAGTTACAATTGAAGGTGCAGAACAAATTACCATTATAGAGCAAAGAATAAATGATGTGAGTTGTTTTGGCTTAGGCGATGGTGCGGTGCAGTTTAATACAACACCGGCTAATTACGCAACCGATTATACCTTGCTCCCTACTAATCAAACGGCTACCACGCCACGATTTAACGCTTTAGATGCAGGAGCTTATACAGTCATAGCTAATGCGCCTTATGGCTGTGCTGATACCTTAAATTTTAGTATTGTAGAGCCGCCCGAACTATCATTTACTTCCATTGTTACGCAAGATGATCAGTGCGCCTTGGGTCAAGGAAAAGTAAGCTTTACTTCCAATGGTGGTCCGAGTATTATCTATACCATTTCGGCACCGCAACAAACCAATAAGCAAGGTGTTTTTGGTGGGTTGTATAAAGGAAGATATGCCGTAAATATGATAGATATAAATAATTGTGGAGCTGATTCTGTATTTACTATTGGAGAGGCTAATTATCCTTTTTCATTAAGCATTAATAAAACAGATGTGAGCTGCGAGGCCGATGGAAATGATGGGAGTGCACAATTAACCATTAATGGAGGTACACCGCCTTATACTATTTTATGGAACACGCCCGCCAGCGAGACTACACAAAATATTACGCAGCAACGCTCTGGTATTAAGACCTTGGTAGTAACTGACGCTATAGGTTGTACACTTAAAGATTACACCTTTATTGATCCGGCTAATTGTTGTGATAAAGTATTTTTTCCCAATGCATTTTCTCCCAATGATGATGGCTTAAATGATTCCTGGCGTATGCGTACACCGCTCACTATTGACATCCAAAAGTTTAATGTATACAATCGTTGGGGGCAAGTAGTATGGCGCTCGGATAATCAATTATCTTCTTGGAATGGAACGTATAATGATAAACGTGCCGCCGACATAGGGACCTATTATTATATCCTTAAATATAAATGCTTAGGCGATGATAATACCTACATTAAGAAAGGTGATGTGATGCTTATTCGCTAACTTACTCCGCCCAAATCTTTACTAGTTCTATGCACATATCTGTAGCTTTTTGCATGTCTTGTACGCTTACAAATTCATGTTTAGAATGAATGGCCATTTCCCCAGTAAATAAATTAGGGCAGGGTAGTCCCATAAACGAAAGACGAGAACCATCCGTTCCTCCACGTACTAATTGTGTTTGTACTTCTATTCCCGCGCGTTCCATGGCTTTGGCTGCATTGGCTTCTATTTCAGGATGTTTGTCTAGCATTTCGCGCATGTTACGATATTGTTCCGTAATCATATAATCTGCTTTCGCCTTTGGGTGACGCGCCATCGTCTCGTCTAAAATTTGTTTCAATTTGGCTTCGTGTTCTTCTAGCTTTTCAGTGGTAAAGTCACGCACAAGAAACTGTATGGTTGTCTTCTCGGCAATGCCATTCATGCTAATTGGATGCACATAACCTTGTGCTCCTTCGGTTGTTTCGGGGCTCCATTCAGCTTTTGGTAAAGCGTCCAAAAACTCACCAGCAATTTTTAAGGAGTTTACTAATTTGTCTTTGGCATAACCAGGGTGTGCACTGACACCATGTATTGTAACGGTAGCAGCATCGGCACTAAAAGTATCACCTTCCAAAGAACCACGCTCACCACCATCTAATGTGTAACCAAAATCGGCTCCTAGTTTTTTCATATCTACATGGTCTACGCCACGGCCTACCTCTTCATCTGGCGTGAAAAGGATACGGATTTTTCCATGTTTTATATCTGGTGTATTGAGTAAATGATGTGCCAAATCCATAATAATCGCTACACCTGCCTTATCATCGGCACCCAATAAAGTGGTACCAGAAGCGGTAATGATATCATCGCCTATTCGTTTTTTAAGATAAGGATGTTCTGTTGTTGTAATCACTTGCGTGTTGTCGTCTGGCAATACAATATCAGCGCCATCCCATTTTTCATGTAAGATTGGTTTTACATTGGTGCCACTACAATCTGGCGCTGTATCCATATGGCTACAAAAACAGATTACTGGAACTTCTTTATCAATAGTACTTGGAATAGTTGCATATACATAACCCCACTGGTCAAAATCTACCTCACTAGCACCCATATCTTTTAGCTCTTGTGCTAACAGTTTTCCCAAGTCTTTTTGTTTTTCTGTACTCGGAAAAGTTTTTGATTCAGGATCGGCTTGTGTGTCTATTTGTACATAGCGCATAAAACGCTCAGTGGAAGTATAGTTCATTGTTCAATTATAAATTAAAAGTTAGGAATTAAAAATTTTCTACGAAAAGAATTTATGGCACAAGGTCTGTTTAGAAATAATAAAATAATTTGATCACCAAATCACCAAATCACCAAATCAAACAATAAGAAGTCTTAGCACCGTCCTTCGAGAGCCTCAGGTTGACACGCTTAGAAATCACCAAATCACCAAATCACTCAATAATCTTTTCACCGCATATCTTGCAAAAGCGAGCATCTAGGTCATGGCTCGTATTGCCACAGCGATCGCATGTAAGATCATCAGGAGACTGCTTTACCATCTCACTAGAAACAATACCCGTAGGTACAGCAATAACTGCATAACCTAAAAACATGAGCACCGCAGATAGGAATTGTCCGAGTGCCGTCTGCGGAGCAATGTCTCCATAACCAACGGTTGTAATGGTCACAATAGCCCAATAAATACTTTTAGGAATACTGGTAAATCCACTTTCAGGAAACTGCCCTTCGACAATGTACATGATGGTTCCAACAATCACAGTGATGCTAAATATCACCCCCATGAAGATGATAATTTTTGCACGACTCGCCATTAGGGCAGCGCCTAAGTTGCGCGATTCACCCATGAAGCGTGTGAGCTTTAAAACTCTAAATACACGTAATAATCTAAATATACGGATCGTTACTAAATACTGTGGCCCTACAAAAAATAGGCTTAAGTAGGTTGGTATAGTTGAGAGTAAATCTATGATGCCATAAAAGCTAAAAATGTACTTGAGCGGTTTCTTATAAATAAAAATGCGCAGTAAATATTCTATTGTGAAAATGATTGTGAATGTCCACTCAGCAATGGTAAAAAAGCTGCCATAACTTTTTTGTAAAGAGCTTACGCTTTCAAGCATCACAATGATTACACTGAGGAGAATAGCCCAGAGTAATATTACATCAAAGGCTTTTCCTTCAACGGTGTGATGTCCAAAGATAATCTCCGATAATTTTTCCTTGATCGAAATATCTTTTTTTGATAATGTGCGTTCTTTTTTTTCGCTCATTGCAGCTTAAAAGTAAGTAAGAATTTGCAACTAAAAATTAGTTGCTATGTTATAAAACATTTGTATACCTATTCCAATAGCTTTTGGGTAAATATTGAAGTTGGCATTGTGCACAGGAACTTCATATTTTCCATCGTGCGAGGTGCCTAATCTAAAGAAGCAACCCGGAATATGATGCGTATAAAAACTGAAGTCTTCGCCGGTCATACGTCTATCTAGGGTATGAATATTCTCTGTTCCTAAAGTCTCCTCGGCAATGGCTCTAGCACGTCGTGTTGTTTCAGGATCATTAACTAGGGAAGGATAACCTTCGGGGATTTCTATCTCGGCATCTCCACCCATCGCTTGAGCGATTTGCTTTGTTTGCTTTTTAATTAAGTCCCAAGCTTCGTGGCGCCATGTTTCGTCCATGCAACGTAATGTTCCGGCAAGTACAACTTCATTCGGAATAACGTTACCAACATGCCCTCCAGCAATTTTTCCAAATGAAAGAACAGAAGGCGAGAGTGCATTATTATGACGGCGAGATATGATTGTCTGTAAGCTTAGAATTACCTGAGAAGCAATTACAATAGGGTCAATGGTTTGGTGCGGCAATGCAGCATGACCTCCTTTTCCTTTAATGGTAATATGCACTTCGTCACAGCTAGCCATGTACTGTCCTTCTTTAAACCCCAGAATACCAAATGGTAAGTGAGGGTATACGTGCAAGCCAAATATGGCTTGTGGTTTAGGATTTTCTAATACACCTGCTTTAATTAATAAGCTCGCACCGCCAGGATGTTTTTCTTCACCCGGTTGAAATATTAGTTTTATTGTTCCCGCCCAATCATCTTTTGTTTCTTGTAATAATTTAGCAGCGCCTAATAGGCATGTGCTATGTACATCGTGACCGCATGCATGCATTACGCCTTCGTTCGTACTCTTATAAGGTATATCGTTTAATTCTAGAATGGGCAAGGCATCCATATCGGCGCGCAATGCAATAATTCTACTGTCCGGGTTTTTACCTTTTATTAATCCAATGACTCCTGTGCCAGCAACAGCAGTTTCATGTTCTATGCCATAACTCTTAAGCTTATCAGCAATGAATTGTGCTGTATTATGTTCTTCGAATGAAAGTTCTGGGTGTGCGTGTAAATGTTCGCGAATGCTAATAAACTCGGTTAGTTGTTGGTTTATTTTTTCTTGGATTAAATTATCGGACATTAATGTTCTTTATTGTTACAATATCGGGTGCAACGAACGATTTAGGAAATTTTCCTTGTATTTTTCTTAAGAAACGATAAGCCGATGTTTTGCTTGCGAAGTTGCCCACGCGAATTTTAAAGTATGGCGCATTATACGACATGTATGAGCGTGTGCCGCTGTAGCTTCTCATAAAGGTACGCTTGGCATTTAAAGCTTGTGCACGATTGGTACCGCTGTATATTACTACACGGTAGCCTTTGCGACTAACGATAGAACCAGACACTGTTTTTTTACCACGCTTTATTGTTTTATAATTTGTAACATTACTAACGCCAAGTTCTTTTTTTCGCTTCGCAATAATTCTTTCTTTGGCTGCTTCTCTTGAAGAAACGCTAGCGATCATTTGTGGGCGTCTTTTTAAGGCGCTTAATCGTGGATCTTTAAACACATTTACATTGGTTAAAACAACTGAGGAGTCTTCTACAGTATTTTGAAGTAAAGTGTCGGATAGTTCAACAATTTCTACTTGGGCTTGAGAAGGGATTGCAAAGAAGATAGTGATTATTAGTAGTGCTATTTTTTTCATTGGAGATTCAAAGTTATTCATTGTGGTGGTCACTTTTTTTAAATAAATGTAAATGTTAGTAAATGTTAACTAATACTTTGATGCGATATTTGTACAAATTCCATAAATCATGAAAACATTAGTATTGGGTGCCAGCGAGAAAAGGGAGCGTTATAGTAATAAGGCCATCCATGCCTTACGGTCAAAAGTTATTGATACTGTGGCTATTGGGAATAAAGAAGGGCAAGTGCTCGATGTTAAAATTAATAAAGGTCAGGAAGCTTTTGAAGGGATTGAAACTGTTACACTTTATCTAAGTGCTAAAAATCAAGTACAGTACTATGATTATATTCTAGGGCTCAATCCCAATAGAATAATTTTTAACCCGGGAGCTGAGAATGAGGAATTAGTCCTTAAAGCAAAACAAGCATCCATTGAGACAATGAATGCTTGCACGCTTGTTATGTTAGCTACAGGACAATATTAGTAGCCAAATATTTCTTTTAAAGAAAGTTGCTTTACGGGTCCGTATTGTTCAAGGACTTTCATATCTAGTTTTTCTTTAGAGCCTAATACACTTAAGGTATAAGCTTTGTTAGCAATGTTCTTGTTATGAAAATTTGCAATGTCATCAAACTTCATTTGCTTCACTTCTTTAAATGTTTCTTCTCTTAAATCTTTGTCTACACCCACCTTCTGAGCGCTTAAGTAAGAAAATAAGATGGATGCTTTATTGATACGTTGTGTAGCAATAGATGTTAGTACCGAAGCTTTGGAATTACTAAATAGTTTTTCTGATTTAGGTAGTTCATTATAAAGCGCTTGCATGGCATTAATACTTTCATTCATTTTATCTGCTTGGCAACCGATATAACCCATCATATAAAATGGATCATCTTTTTTAGAAGGTGTGCGATAGCTTGCATAGGCTGAGTAGGCTAGTGCTTTAGATTCTCGAATGTCTTGGAATACAATGCCGCTCATATTACCGCCAAAGTACTCATTGAACATATTGATGGTTGGTAGCTCTTTTGTATTGTATTGGTTGTTGGTTCTTATCCAAGAAATTTCGGCTTGTACCATATCATAGTTAGCAAAAAGTACCTTGTTTTTGTCTTGTTTTTGATAGGTAAATGGGTGCTTGCTTGGAATATTATTTAAGCGATTAGCAACCTGGTGATGCTCATTTAATTGATTAGCAATTTGGCTCACAGTCTGCGGTCCATAATACAATACTTGATGCGGGTAGTTATTTATATTATGTAATATTTCTATCAAATCATTGGCTTTAATATTATCTAACTCGGCATTACTTAATTCATAATTAAATGGATTGTCGGCTCCGTACATGGCGTAAGAAATTAAACCTGATCTTATGGCGCCTTTGTTTAATTTAGAATCTTTTCTTTTTTTCTTAATACCTTCTATCATTTGTTTCAAGGCTTTTTCATCGCCTTGGCAAGTGGCTAGCAACTCTTCAAACAGCATCAATGCTTGCGTATAATTACTCTGTAAGCCATCCAGATATACATAGCTTTCTTCGCTACCTGCGCTCACGCCAAAGTCGCAGGCTAGGGTATAGAATTTTTTGCTTATTTCGGAAGCGCTGTACTTATCTGTGCCCAAGTATTGTAAGTAACTCATGGCAATAGGGAATAGTTTATTATGGTAGCTTCCCATCTTAATGTGATAGTATTGAGTAAATAAATCATTCGTTTTGTTTTGAACACCCAGTACTTCTATATTATGTTTTTTGGCCGAAAGCTTGGCTCGGTCAATGTCTTTGTCGAAGTTTAAAAACTTAGGTTTTATTTCGTCAGTTTTAGTGTTTGCAATCTTTGTTACAAAGTCAGACTGTGCATCACGGTTCACACTTACTGGTGTGATTGTAGGCTTGTCTACTTTAAGTGCGTTAGGGTCTTTTCCTATTTTTTTATAAATGCATACATAATTATCCTTCAACCATTTTTGAGCAAATGATTGAATATCTTTTTTAGTAATGCTTCCCATTACATCTAATTGCTCTACTGATTTTTTCCAATCTAATTCGCTGGTAAATGCATCTAATAAAGAATAAGCTCTGCCTGAATTACTCTCATTATTTTCGATGTTAGATTTTTTATAATTATTAATTACAGACTGTAATAATGCATTGTCAAAATCACCACTTTTTAATTTGTCTATTTCAGCTAAGATTAAGTTTTTTACTTCGGATAGGTCTTGTCCTTCTTTAGCGCGACCTTCTAAGTAAAGCATGCCGTAATCCTTAAGAATATATGCTCCGCCACCGGCAGAAATCACTTTTTGTTTTTTTACTAAGTTTAAATCCAATAAGCCGGCTGTACCATTTGATAATACAGAGCTCATGAAGTCAAGCATCATAGCCTCTTTACTGTCTGCACCTGGGAAGCGATAAGCCATCATTAAGAACTCAGCATCTGGTCCGTATATTGTAGATTCACGAGGTGATGTTATTGGGTCTTCTTTTTCAAAAGTATAAGGTGCTACTTCTTTAGGTTGCATGTAGGCAAATGATTGATCTACTTTGGCTATCAATTCTTCACTATTAAAATCACCTGACATGATGATGCACATATTATTGGGCACATAATTTTTATAGAAGTACTTTCTTATTTCTTTTAAAGATGGATTTTTTAAATGATCAATTCTTCCGATTGTTGTTTGTAATCCATAATTATGTTTTTTAAAAAGGTCGGCAAATAATTTTTCAAACACCTTGCTGCCGTCACTATCTAATGAACGGTTTTTTTCCTCATATACCGCTTCTAATTCTGTATGAAATATACGCAAGATTGGATTGCGAAAACGTTCCGCCTCAATGGCTAACCAACGATCAATTTGGTTAGTAGGGATATCATTAATATAAGCAGTCTGTTCAAAGGATGTAAATGCATTGGTGCCTTGAGCGCCAATCATAGCACAGAGTTTATCATACTCATTGGCAATAGCGAACTTAGAAGCTATGCCTGAAACCGAATCTATTTTTTTGTAAATAGCCTTACGGAGGGTTTCGTTTTTGGTCGAGTTGTATTGCTCGTATAAATCATCAATAACATCAAGGTATACTTTTTCTTTAGCCCAATCTAATGAGCCATATTTATCAGTTCCTTTAAACAACATATGCTCTAAGTAGTGCGCCAGACCTGTATGTGTACTTGGGTCCGTCTTACTCCCTGCTTTGGTGGCAATAATGGTTTGTATTCTTGGCTTGTCTTTATTTTCGCTGAGTATTACAGTTAGGCCATTTTCTAAAACATAGAAGCGAGCCTTGGCCGGATCGTTTTCTACATATTCGTAATGGAATTTTCCATGTTGTCCTTCTTTCCAATTATATTTTTTGGCCAATAGCTGTGTGCTTAAAAGGAGTAATGTGATGATTAAAATATTTTTCATGTTTACTTGTTATTTAAAAAAAATCCCGCACTGCAAGCAGTGCGGGATTAAAAGTAATCTTTTTATTTATTTTATTTATAGACACCGTCTTTCAATTCAGGATCTTTCGTCAAGATTAGATATTCATCTTCATCCTTAATACGCAACCATTTTTTGTATTGCTGTGAATCCATCATTTCTCTCAGACGCTTATCACGAAGCATGTAACATTGCTTCAGGCGATAGTTCTTTTCTAAAGAGCTTAAGTTTTTGTTTGTGATAATTTGATCTACATCACGATCGCACTCTAGACATATGCCTTTAAATACAGGATTCTGATATTTAGAGATGTCTAAATCATCGGCTAGAATATCTAAACTCGTATAACGCTTGCGCACAACTGTTGTTGCGTAATCTTTTTCTTTATCAGACATATATATAACACGCTCGTTAGATATTACTGTGTTGTTTCTTTTAATCAATGGTTTTTTAACCTTGTCTGTAGTGCGTCTTCCTAATAGTGGTCTTCTTGTACGCTTCTTTTTTTCTTTCTTGTCTTTAATTGGAGCAGTCATTATACGCTTCACTGTATTTATTTTGCGCTCACCTTGGTACTTACCTACTTTGTCGGTGCTTTTTACACGCACATTATATACTTCTTTGTCTGCTTTTTTCTCAACATCGTCACGGTCTTTTCTTTCGTCGTAGTTTTTTTCAAAACCTTCGATAAAGAAGCCATCCTGCTCAATATTTGTATTTTGTTTAAAATAACGACTGCGTTTATTCTTATCTACTCTTGTTTGAGCATTTGTAGTCATATAAAATGCACATCCGATTATTGCTGTTAAAAGAAATACTTTTTTCATAATTGATATAAAGTTTGAAATTAATTCAAGAATATTTAAAAATTTACGTTTTGAGCCACAAATATAATATTTTATTGAATGGAGTGCCAATATTTTCATTTGTGTTGTTGTGGAAGGCGATTTTTATGCGACAATATGAATTTATTGGTGTCTTTATTTATGTTAATGTAGCCATTATAATAAATGTGAATGTAAGGTTACAAGTGTGTATCGCATTTGCTTTAACAGCACAATCTAATTGTTAATGAAAAAAAGGTGAAGGGGGATAAATTTAAATATAATGTTTATTGCATATATCAAAGGTTTGTCTTATCATTGTCAGGTATTTCAGAATTAAAGAAATACATTTAATTTTGTTATATCCAAAAATGAATAAAATCGATATGAAAAAAGTATTAGGATTGCCTTTATTGCTGCTTTTGACGTTAATTATGGTTGCGTCTTGTGGTAAGAAATCAAGTAACATGGTATCCTCCAAAACAGGATGGAATTTTAATGACAAGGATTATGGTGGGTTTGAAGTGCCATCTTATGAAGGTCAGTATGTGGGACCAGGTTTATCTTTCGTTCAAGGCGGAACATTTACTATGGGACAAACTGAAGAAGACTTAATGTATGAGTCTAATAACACACCTCGTCGTGTGACCGTTTCTTCTTTCTTTATGGATCAAACGGAAGTTGCGAATGTGCACTACCGCGAGTATTTATATTGGATTAACCGTACGTATGGTTCTGATTATCCAGAGGTCTATGTAAAAGCATTACCAGATACAACTTCTTGGAGAAGTGAATTACAATACAATGAACCATTGGTTGAGTATTACTTCCGCCATGCTGCATATAACTACTACCCAGTAGTGGGTGTATCTTGGGAGCAAGCTAATGAATATTGTAAGTGGAGAACGGATCGTGTAAATGAGTTAATTCTTATCAGAAAAGGTTATATGAAGAAAAATCCTTACCAAGTTGCTGATGATAACTTTGTATCGAAAACTTATGCTGCCGGTCAGTATGAAGGTACGCCAGGTAAGAAAAAGAAAGATTTAAACCCAACAGGAGGTGGGGATAGAAATATTAATTATTCTGATGGTATATTAATATCTGATTATCGCTTACCAACTGAAGCTGAGTGGGAGTATGCTGCTTATGGTTTAATTGGTAATAATCCTGAAAGAGATAGCAAGCGCCGTAGAGGTGAAGAGGTTGTAACGGATAGAAAAGTGTACCCTTGGGGTGATAATCATAGCACACGTTCTGGTAACAGAGATTACTATCAAGGTGAGTTCTTAGGTAACTTCCGTAGAAGTAATGGTGATATGATGGGTACAGCAGGTGGCTTAAATGATAACGCTGATATTCCTGGTCCTATTTATGCTTACAAGGCTAACTCATTTGGTTTGTATCATATGGCAGGTAACGTATCTGAGTGGGTATTAGATGTATACCGTCCAATGACACAAATGGATGCTAGTGATTTCCGCCCATTTCGTGGTAACAAATACATGAAGTATAAAACTTTAGAAGATTTTACACTAGAAGAAAAAGATAGCTTAGGCCGCTTAACAAGAGTACCTGTTGACTCAGCTGATTTAGCTGGAAAATATGTTACTTATCAAGGTTCTAATGTAGTAGGTTATTTAGATGGAGATTCAAACTCGTCTATTATGGCAGAATATGATTATGCTAAAACAACCTTAATTAACGATGAGGCTCACGTATATAAAGGTGGTTCTTGGAATGATAGAGCTTATTGGATGAACCCAGGTTCACGTCGTTTTATGCAGGCTGATCAAGGAAGTTCTAAAGTTGGTTTCCGTTGTTGTATGGATCGTTTAGGAAGTCCTACATTAACTACACCAAGTGGTAACTACTTCGGTTTGTTTGGTAAAGGAATTAATAAATAATCTTAAATAAAAAAATTAAATAAATGCCTCACCTTTCGGTGGGGCATTTTACTTTTAATACCTCATTATGACTATTCAAGAAATATATTCTATTTATAAAATGCATACCTCTGTGCAAACAGATACCCGTAAATTAAAGGAGGGTGATTTATTCTTTGCATTAAAAGGAGAGAATTTCAATGGAAATAAATTTGCTCAAAAAGCCCTAGAAATGGGTGCGGCTTATGCTATTATTGATGAAGCGGCGTATGTAATTAGTGATAAAACTATATTAGTACCTAATGTATTAAAATGCTTACAGGATTTGGCAGCCTATCATAGAGAACAATTTGACTCTAGTATTCCTTTTATAGGAATTACAGGAAGCAATGGAAAAACGACCACCAAAGAGTTAATCCATGTGGTATTGAATAAAAAGTATAAGACTACGGCTACTCGCGGTAACTTTAATAATCATATAGGTGTACCACTAACATTGCTCGAAATTCCTGATAATACCGAAATGGCTATTGTAGAAATGGGTGCTAATCATCAGAAGGAAATTGAGGCTTATTGCCAGTGGGCACAGCCGAATTTTGGACTAATTAGTAACTGCGGTAAGGCTCATTTAGAGGGATTTGGCGGTATAGAAGGTGTACGGAAGGGCAAAGGTGAGTTGTACGATTATATTCGAAAACATGATGGTAGCATATTTATTAATGCTGATTTAGACTACTTGCAAGAGATGGCTCAGGGTATTGCTAAGCAGTATTCTTATGGAGAGTTTGAAGGTGATATCAAAGCCAAAGTAAAAGCTGAAGAACCATATTTGGAATTGGCAATTATAAATGCTGGCTTAGAGTGTACAATTAAAACTAATCTGGTGGGACTTTATAACTTGCCCAATGTATTGGCAGCAGTAGCTATTGGCTTACACTTTGGTATTAATATTGATGCAATTAAAGAGGCTATAGAAAATTATGCGCCCACGAATAATCGCTCACAGCACTTAGTAAAAGACGGTGTAAATATAATTTTAGATGCCTATAATGCTAATCCTACGAGCACCTTAGCAGCTATTAAATCATTTGCTGAAAAAAAGACAGACAATAAAGTAATAATGCTCGGTGCTATGAAAGAACTGGGTAAATACAGCAAGGAAGAGCATGAGCATATAGCTCTTGAACTCAAAAAGTATAAGTGGAAGTCAATTGTTTTGGTAGGAGAAGAGTTTGAGCAAAGTGCCAAAGAGCATGGCATGAAGTACTTTGCCACAAGCCAAGATGCAAGAAATTGGTATAAAGATGAGGTCAATAGTCAGGATTGGGTTTATATTAAAGGCTCGCGCTTAGCAGCTATGGAAAAAATTATAGAATAAATTATGGGAAAGATTGAAATAAAAAGTCCAAAGGATATTGCAGTTGTCATCATATTGGGCATACCCATTTTATACATTGTTAATCCTACTGCTGGTATTATTGAGTTCATCCCAGATAATATACCTATGATAGGCAACTTGGACGAAGGGGTAGCCACAACATTAATCATTTCTTGTTTGGGTTATTTTGGGTTTGACTTAGGTAATTTATTTAATCGAAAAAAATAGATATGAAAAAAATATTAGTTACTGGAGGCGCTGGATATATTGGATCGCACACATTTGTTGAGCTTATTGACAATGGTTATGATGTTATTTCTATAGATAATTTATCTAGATCAAAAGCAAGCGTTTTTGAGGGAGTAAAAGAAATTACGGGTAAAGCCATAGTCAATTATCCAATTGATTTGTGCGATAAAGAGGCCTTACGAACTGTTTTTGCTAAAGAAAAAGAGATTGAAGGTATTATTCATTTTGCTGCTTACAAATCTGTGCCGGAGAGTGTAAAAAAGCCCTTGATGTATTATGAGAATAATATGCAGTCATTGATCAATGTTTTAGAGCTTGCTGCTGATTTTGAAATAAAGTCTATAGTATTTTCTTCATCATGTTCTGTTTATGGTAATCCAGATCAATTACCAGTAACTGAGGCAACGCCACTAAAAAAAGCTGAGTGCGCTTATGCGGCAACAAAGCAAATGGGTGAGGTAGTTCTAGAAGACGCTGCTAAGGCCCATGAGCTTAATACCTTGGCATTGCGCTATTTTAACCCCGTAGGAGCACATACTTCTGCCTTAATTGGAGAGAACTCGCCTGATAAACCCAATAATTTAATGCCCATTATAACCAGAACGGCTGCCGGTCTGATGGATGAGATGAAGGTATGGGGTAGCGATTATGATACAAGAGATGGCTCATGCATTAGAGATTATATTCATGTAATGGATATAGCCAATGCGCATGTCAAAGCAATGGATTATTTATTATCAGATACGCCAACGCCCAACTATGACATATTAAACTTAGGCTCTGGTAATGGCGTGAGCGTAATTGAAGCAATAGAAGCATTTGAAAAAGAAAGCGGTCAAAAACTTAAATATAGTTTAGGTCCCCGTAGAGAGGGCGATGTGGTTGCAGTATATGCTGATAATAGCAAAGCTAAGATTACATTGAACTGGGAAACTAAATATGGTGTAAATGAAATGATGCGCACGGCATGGGCTTGGCAACAAGAATTATTAAAAAGATAGAAATTGAGTTGGGATATTTCTTTTTGGAATAAAAAATGTAATTATATTTGCACTCCGATTGCCCCATGGTGTAATGGTAACACTACAGTTTTTGGTACTGTCATTTCAAGTTCGAGTCTTGATGGGGTAACATAAAAAAACTCCTGCTAAAAGCAGGAGTTTTTTTATTTGCCTAATTCGCTAATTCGCTTTCTGTAGCTTTTAAACTTAAAGCTGCCATATAGCCTATTTATGTTCTCTTGATCTGCAATATATGGATATAATTGTTCAACCATTTTGTACTTACTGGTTTGTGTTTCAAATGCTTCTAGTATAATATTTACTTGATCTGTCGTATAGCAATTGGCAGTCAAATTATTTTTTGCATAATTCAATCGCGCTTGATCGTCAAATTGTTCTGCAAGTTGTGAGCGGCTATTATTAGCATCTTTATCAGAAACAATAGATGGACATCTTGTAGATATATAATCACTCGCATTAATTGCTGGTGCATTCATGACCACATCATAACTTTTCTTAGCCTCTTTTTGAACCGGTTCTGGGTTAATTATTTCTTTTTTCATTGATTCGATATAACTATCTATATCATTAGCCGATTTCCTTTTTCTTTTTTTCTTTTTTACTTTGCTGCTAGCAATTTTTAGAGCTTCTTGCTCTTGACGTTTTAATTCATTAATTTTTGCTTGCTTAGCGGATTCTTTTTGTTCCTTGTTCTTTTTAATTCGTTCAACAACTTCTTGTTCCTTCTTTATTTTAGCTTGTGCTGCTTTCTTGGCTGCTTCTTTTTGGGCTTGTAACTTTTTCTCTTCAAGCTTTTTAATTTTTGCTAATTCTTTTTCCTTGGCTTTTTTTAGTTTAAGCTTTCTCTTTTCTTCTTTTCTTCTTTCTTTTTCCTGCTGCTCTTGAATACGTGCTTGCGCTGCATCTTCCTCGTCCTTCTTGGCTGCTAGTGTTTTATTTTTCTTATTCGCTACTTCTTTTTTGAGCGCATTTTTTCTCTCTTTTACTTCTTTTGCATTTTTTTCTCTTTGCATTGCAGCTTTGCTTTTTTTTGCTTTAACAATCTTTTCTTGCACCTTTCTCTCTTTTATTTCTGGCGCTTTTTTTTCTGCTGCTTGTTGCACTTTTATTTTTTCCTTTCTAAGCAAGTCTTCCTGCTTACTTTTTGTAAGGGCCAGAGACCTCTCGTTTTTTTCAATGTCTTTGGTTTTCTTCGCTCTAAGTTTTGCTAACGCTTCTTGCTTTCTAGCAAGGCTTCTTTCTTTAGCTAGTTGCAGCTGGCGTTTTTTCTCTGCTTCAATTGATCTTTTTCTTTTTTCGATTTTTTGCTCGGCGATAGCTTTTTGTCTTTTTTGCTCTATTTCTTTTGCTTTGCTTAGGTCTGCCTCTGATTGGTTATTCAATTTTGCCTTCGCTGCTTTAGCTGCCTTTGCCGCTTTTCTTTTTTCTCTATTTATTTTTCTATAATTCTTATCCTTGCTTGGCTGTCGCGCTATGTTTTTACGTTGTTGGTACATAGCATAACTTCTTTTAGCTTTTGTAGTAATTGTATCTGTTTTTGATTGAATTATATTGCTATTGCCCACGATATGTTGCACTTTGGCTTTTGATACTTCGGCAGTCTTATTACGCTTATTTTTTCTATTGTTAACTTGAGCCGTAGTATTGTTATCATTAGCAGTAATTACTTGTAATACCCCTTTTGCTTTTTTATCAGTTTGCTTTACTTCGGTTTTTACAGGATTCTGTGCTAGAATCTTCTGCACAGTAGGAGTGTTGTTGGCTACGATAGGTGTTTCTGCCTTTTGATTATGAGCTATTGACCTATTATTTACGAGATCTATCAGAACAAATTCATTATTGGCAACACGCTTTAATTTATAACCTTGGGACTTCTCGTTATATTGAGTTATAAAGAATGAATGTTTTTTAAATCCAGGATTGTTAAACTTGAAATCAAGTTTGTTTTCACCTGCCTCGACTTGAGGGATAATGATATACCCTTTGTTATCGTTTTTAATTTCTTTCTCGTTTAAACGAATATTTACAGGCAAGTTTTTATCTACCTCTAGGTATATATAACCATTTTGGGCAAAAGCTCCTTGTGCAAGTATTAAAGTTAGTAGTGTTATTATAAGTCTTGACATTTTTTCTATTTAATTTATTCAAACAATATAAGCTCTTGATTTTTATCAACAGCTTGTCCTTCCTTTATTAGGATTGATTTAATTTTTACTGTATCTGGTGCTTTAAATACATTTTCCATTTTCATGGCTTCTAATATGAGCAGTGGATCACCTGCACTTACCTCGTCACCAGCTTTTACTAATACTTTTAATATAAGACCGGGCATTGGAGCTTTTATATTTTTTGCTTTCTTTTTGGCAAAGGTATCGATACCCACCTTAGCAAGAAATAAGTCTATTGGCTCTTTAACCTGAAAGCTCTGACGTTTCCCATTAATAAATAAGATTAGCTTTTTCTCCTCTTGTATAAACTCATGTACTCGTACAACATATTCCTTTCCTTGATGGTTTATGTTTAATTCACGTTTACCATTTTTATCTATACTGAGATCTTTTAAAACCTTATCATTGATAATCCAATCCAGATCTTGCTGGTCTACCTGTATAGAATTATTTGAATTTATTACCTTATACATAATTTTATTGTTGAGGTATTCCTTGTGGTCGTGGCAATGGTCTTACCATATTGTTTAAATTATTGACCGCAGTAGTAATTTTAGTAGCTAAGTCTGGCATAGCATTCGTACTAGCACTATTGATAAGCACGCCTAGTAAATTACGCGCATCATCAACTTCTTGGTACAAATTAGTACCAGGCTGTTGATCAGCTTTTTTGAGTGTTTTAAAGTATGTAGCAAGATCTGTTGTGTATTTAATAAGTTCTTCAGTCACTTCGGTTGCCTGTTTTTCCGCTCCCGCGCGCATATAACCATCAGCCATCATAACTTTAATACGTTCTTGTGGTGTTACTACTGTCGGATAAGATTTAGGATGCATATTTTTTCTTAAATGATCCATCACCTTGATTGCTTCGGCTTTCTTGTTACGCATCATTAAGTTTTGTGCAATGTGGAAACCTTGAATGTTTAAACCGCTTAACATTCTTCGGTTTGTTTGATTATAGTACACTGTACCTTTTTCAGCATGACCGAATTTAAGCACATTATACACCCAATCATTACATTTTTTCTCATTAAATGCAAGTGGAGTGGTAGGAGTAGAGCCTGGTGTTCTATAAGGCACCAGCTTATACACTAAACCTTCTAACTCAAGATATTCTCCTAAACCTTCGTAGTGGTTTTGATCAATTGAGTTGGCAAAATAAATTGGACGTTTCCAATCGTTAGCGGCCAATATATTTAATAATGCCAAGTCATTTTTATAGGCTACATCTCTTGGGTAGGTAAATGCAATTGTTTCAGCCATATTGGCTAACAAAGAATCGCGCCCTTCGAGTATACCGCTTTTAGCAACATTGTCTTTATTTACTGGTATGGTCAGGTTTTTAAATGGTAAGGCGCTATTACCATTTGGATTTTGATTTTGAACGATCAATTGTATAACCTGTTGAAGGTTATAATATGCTGCTTGATCAAAACCAGGCGCTGCTTGATACTGCACATAGTTTAGCTTATCTCCGCGGTATGCCTCTTTGTTCCATACCATTGGAACAGGACCTGCTTCGTTCGTAGCATTAAACAATTGGTCAATATACCATTGTATACCAAGTAAGCTCAAGTTTATGATTCGTACATCTGGTCGTACATTTTTAATTTCTTGAGCGAACCATAATGGATAAGTATCATTATCACCTTCGGTAAATAAGATCGCATTTTTATCTAAATTTTGTAAATAGTTTGTAGCGGTATCACGTGCCAAAGTCTTATCAGAACGATCATGATCATCCCAACCTTTAAAGCCCATGATAGCAGGAACTGCCAATAAACATAATAAGCCAGCAGCAATAACTCCAGACTGACCTTTTAAGAATTTTTGCAACCAACTATTGACCATAAGTACACCTAGACCAATCCAAATAGCAAATGCATAGGTAGCACCAGCGTAAGCATAATCACGCTCGCGCGGCTGTATAGGTGTATTATTTAAGTAAATAACAATAGCTAGTCCAGTAAAGAAAAATAAAAGTCCGACAACAAGTGCATTGCGCTTATCATTGGTAAAGTGAAAGACTAATCCTAAAATGCCTAAAATAAATGGTAGGAAATAGAAGGTATTCTGAGCTTTGTTTTCTCCAATTTGGACTGGTGCTTTACTCATATCACCACGTCCAAAGAACTTATCTATGGGGCCAATACCTGATAGCCAATTGGAGTGATGGGGCTCGCCAAAGATATTCTGTAAGTCATTCTGACGACCAATATAGTTCCAGCAGAAATAGCGCCACCACATTTGATTTACTTGGTAGCTTAGGAAGAAACTGAAATTGTGCCCACCGTTTGGTTTCTCGCCTTCATCTAATCCTAAGTAACTTTGGTAATAACGCACGTGATTAGGATCGTTGGCATCCCATATTCGAGGAAAAACTCTTTCTGAGCCCGGCTCATATTCTAGTTCTGTTCTTTTCTCACCTAATTCAATGTATTCATTTTCACCTTTAGCATAAGCCATTTTTGCATTATCTGCATAGCCAATAGGGCGTGAAGTAAAGTCTGGCCCTTTTAAAATTGGTTGGGAGCCATACTGCTCACGACTTAAATAACTAACTAACGAAAATGCATTGTCAGGGTTAGTCATATCAATAGGAACATCAGCATTAGAACGGATCACCGTTTGGAAATATGAAGAGTAACCGATTAAAATAAAGATGAAACTAAGAACACCTAAGTGCAAATAGTACTTAGCACCTTTTCGAGAATAGTAGAGTAAGTAGGCCAATAAGCCCGCAAGAATGAGCAAGAAAAAGTAAACCCCTGAATTAAACGGAAGGCCAAAATCATTGACAAATACAATATCAAACTTAGAAGCTAAGTATGGAATAAACTTAATAACCCCAACTTGAACAACTCCTGTAATTGTGCAACCAACCACAAAGGCTATACCCGTTCCAAGAGTAGTTACATTAAATTTCTTAAAGTAATAGACCATCACAATGGCAGGAATAGTCAATAAATTTAATAAGTGAACCCCAATAGAAAGACCAATAATAAATGCGATAAAAACGATCCAACGATCCGCACCATGATCACCTTCAGTTACCTTATCCTCCCACTTAAGGATAGCCCAGAAAGCTAGTGCTGTAAGAAATGAAGACATGGCATATACCTCGGCCTCAACAGCTGAGAACCAGAATGTATCAGAAAATGTGTAAGCCAAGCCGCCCACAACACCGGCAGCCATAATGGCTAAGGTTTGAGCATTACTCAATTCGCCACCATCTTTTAACGCAATACGCTTCGCAAAGTGAGTGATAGTCCAGAAAAGGAATAAAATAGTAAAGCCACTACTCAATGCCGAGAGGCTATTAATAGCTGCATGAGCATTTTCCAAACCGCCAAAAAGGATGGTAAAGAATCGCCCAATCAATAAAAACATAGGAGCACCCGGTGAGTGAACCACCTCAAGCTTAGCAGCTCCAGCAGCAAACTCGCCACAATCCCAAAAACTGATTGTGCCTTCCATAGTCATTAGGTACACGATGCAGGCAAAAATTCCGACTGCCCAGCCCGTAATATTATTGATTTTTTTATAATTCATTCCTTAGGGATTAAGTAGCAAATATAATTATTTGACCCTAAGATAGAGAAAGCAATAGCGTTAATTATATAGCTATTTTTTAACGAAACCCAAGCGGTGCAATTTGCTCAAAATAAGTGGGGAAGGATTTACTCATGCAATCAATATTATCCAGTAATACTTCCTTGAAATGCAGCGATAGTAAGGATAAGCTCATAGCTATGCGATGATCATCATGACTAGACATGATAACTGATTTATCCAAATCAAGCGGCGTCTGTTGGCTTATTGAAATATGACCGTTTTGTTCTTTTAAGAAAATGCCAACTTTTTCCAATTCAATCTTGAGGCTATTAATTCTATCACTCTCTTTATGGCGCAAATGTTCCAAACCTGAAAAGGTTGTTTTGGGGTGCATGATAGCACAAGCTGTGATAAATGGTATGGATAAGTCAGGGTAATTCCCCAGTTCAAAATGCTTCGCTTCGCTTGCTTTTGCCGCTTCTTTTTTAAACAAATGAAGGTGATTACCTTTTTCAATACTCTGAATCCCAAAATCTTGGGCAAAAACGGCCATTTGAGCATCGCCTTGCAAACTTTTAAGCGGCAAATTGTCAATTTTAATGGAAGCCTTTTTGGACAAAATAGCTAGGGCGTAAAAAAAACAAGCACTACTCCAGTCATTTTCAACGATAATCTTTTGTGGTTTTGTAGGGAAATGCTGTTCTTCAATACGAATGCCTTGATTATTCCAAGAATGAGCAAGACCAATATCTTGCATTATGTCCAAGGTCATACTAATATACGGCTTAGACAGAATAGGGGCTTCAATTTCTAATGATAAACCACCTTTAACCTTCGGTGCAATGAGGCATAATGCACTAATAAATTGACTTGAGATGTCTCCGGGTAGTTTTAAGGCTTTACTCTTTAACCGCTTTCCTTGAATGAATAAATATTCTTTATTCGCAGCCCATTCAATATCTGCCCCCAATTCTCTTAATGCTTTAATTAGAATATCGTGCGGTCGCTCTAATAATCGTTTTGTTCCGCACAATTTAAATGATTGACCTTCTTGTATGGCACAAAGTGCAAGCATAAAACGAAATACTGTACCAGCATCCTTGCAATCAATAACTGGAGCGATGTTTGAAGAAGTGAGTATTTCGGCTAGGATTTTTGTATCTCGCGCGGCGGATAAATTGTCAATTTGTAAGGATTGACCGCAGAGATAATTGAGAATTAATAAGCGATTAGAAATGCTCTTGGATGAAGGGAGTTGAACCTTTCCATCCATTATTCCTTGCCCACTATATTCTATTTTATGCATCGGTATTGAGATATTCACTTTCGCTTAAGCTAAAGAATAATGAGGGGGTGCCCACATTTTTAATTAATGAAAAATTAAGCTTGCTATCGTTCTTTTTATCTTGTGATAAATAGGGTAGGAGTTCTTTTTTAGAGAAGATAAAGTCCAACGCTGGAAAGAAAGTTGATTTGAATTGCATCAAAGATGTTCTAATTTCAGTTGGACAATCTAAATATTTTTCTGCCATTTTTAGCTCCTCAATCATACCCAAAAGCACTGCTTCACCATGGTAAATTTCTATTCCTTTTTTTATAGCCAAGGCCTCAATGGCATGACCAATTGAATGTCCAAAGTTCAATGCTTGCCGTTCTTTTTTATCTAATGGATCAATGGCAACAACAGCTTTCTTATAGTCCAAACTCTGTTGCATCCAAGCCAGCGTGCAATGCTCTTTAATGGATATAATGCTTCCAATTTCTTCCAAGGCATTAGGGTTAAATAAAAGATGATGTTTTACAGCTTCAATAAACCCATTTTTAAGATGACGCTCAGGCAATGTGTCAAGAAATGTAGTATCAATATAAATAGCTTTTGGATTAGCAAAAGTGCCAATTTGATTTTTATAACTATCAAAATTTATAGCCGTCTTGCCGCCATAACAGGCGTCAATCATAGCCAAGGAGCTTGTTGGGATATTAATAAAATCAATACCGCGCTTATAATTCGATGCTACAAAACCGCCTAAATCTGAAACTACGCCACCGCCTAGATTAATAAGTAAGGCGTTTTTGCTCGCCTTGTTTTCAATGCATTGTTGCCAACACTTGACTGCTTGTACTAAATTTTTATACTGCTCACCGGCAGGCATAAGCAGCAGCTTGTTATTGACGAAATTCTCCAGTCCGGTAAAGGATGTGAGAAGTATTTCTAAGCAATGCTTCTGCGTATTTTCATCCGCTAAAATGAATATTTGTTCAGGCTCATAGCCTAATAAAAGTTGGGCAAGAGCCTCTTTATTATTGGAGTAATATACTGAACTCATGCTTCACTAATTTCTGCAACACTCCATGCCTTGGCCTTTGAGGCAAACCATGGTTTGACCGTTTTCCAAGTATCAATAAATAATGCTGAATGACGATAGCTGTCAAGATTTTCTGGAGCTTGCCAAATGCTATAGGTAAAAAAAATTGTAGGCATGTCTTTATCTTGCAATAATCTAAGGTGCTCACAACCTTCTCGTGCTCGTATTTTACTCTTTATTGTTTCAAATAAATCTTGGAATGCTTGCACGTGCTCTTCTTCAAAAGTCATTTTTACAATGCGTATCATTCAAATATAATTTTCATGGTTTTGTAAGAGCTAAACATTGGGTTGTGCGGTTTAAAACCAAAGAGTCCTGCTGCATTGGCATGGTTCACTGCTATTTCTAAATAACCACTTGCATTAAAGAAGGCTAGCTTCTCTGCTTCTTTTACGTCGTTATATCTTGTACTCAATTTGGTTATTTCATCACCATTGGGGAATTGGATTTTAAAACTCCTATCCTTACAATGTTCTATAAATTTATCTTGCGATACGTTTAATATGATATTTTCAAAGCGGTCAATATGTATTACTTGCGCTACAATATTGTCGGCATTGTATTGGCTTTTAAGTTGTTTTGATTGAACTATTTCCTCTGCAGTTATTGCAGCGATAGATGAGCGGTCGTCCTCCAATAGTTCTTGAAGTGTTTCGGCAAATGTGGCACAGATTGCTTGTGGGCTAAATGTGTCCAATGGTTTATTAATCTTATATAGTTTAAACGGTTTTTCGTCAAACAGCTCAGGAATGATACCGTTGTCTACACCAAATACATGCTGATTATTTTCATAAGCATAGAGTAGTTGCTGATTTTTTACACCATATAAATCGGTCAATATTAAGTGTGCCGATCCAGTAGGAAAATTGTTTTGACTAGCTTGAAAGAAATAACAAGTCTCGGAAGAGCTATAAGGCTTCACGTCATGCGTAATATCTATAATATCTGACGTGGGTAACATTTGTCGTATCATCACTTTACACAGACCAATGTAATGGCTGTCATGTCCAAAGTCGGATATGAGCGATAAAAAATGCATGAATACAAATGTAAGAAGGGCATTTTAGTGATGAGCAAATAAAAATTATTAATTATATGCTTATTTTCTCCACTGAAATAAATATGGATTGAGTAGAACTAACTTTCACATAGTCCTAGCTGTAAAAGGCGTTGTTTTTTTACCGACTAAGTCAATCAGTTTTTACACTTTTTTTTATCAAAACACTTTTTCTTTCTATCTCCTTAGAAACTTTTTAAAACAAGTTGCTTTTGAAACTTGAAAATGGCATTTGTGAAAAAGTAGTTATATTAGCAATTGAAAATATAAAAACAAGGTCTATGTAATATTTCTGTAGTTGTAATAAGATATTAAGAGCGTTTTTCTAAAAGAAACTTCACATTCTGTAAATCTCGAAAATTTAAGAATAATTTGAAGTACTTAAGGAGAACGTACCCAAAAAGGGTGCGTTCCTTTTCGTCAATCAATTATTCAGGTTTTCGAGAACCTTCAGAATGGGTTGCGCTAGGTTCGCGCCCTTTTTATTGTCCCAAAATAGGGTCTCAAATGCATAGAAACCATGCGGGTAGGATTAACCCCGAAAAGCTACCTTAAATAAATGAGTAGGACAATTAAAAAACAATTATGAAAAATTCAAATAAAATATCTTCATTTTGCACACTTATGCTTGCAATTATGATTTTTGCTTCATGTTCTAAACCAGCTTTAGATAAAATTCCTACAGTAGAACCAGTTGGTAGTGAAAACAGTGAAATTTCTAATAAGCAAAAAGTTGTTTTAATTACAACTCCCAAGCATAAATATATGAATTGGCCTGGGTCCAATAATTACCAATGTCTTTTTGTTGTAACATCAAAATGTTATGAAGTCTATGTGCAGTCATCGAGTAGTGCTGTAATAGATGGTAATACAAGTGGCGATTACACGGTTACAGCTACGGCAGGTACATTTATGGACTTGATACTTTATAAAGATGCTGGCGAGATAGAGGAGTTGAGGATAACTTCTTTAACTCAAACCACAGATGTCGAAGACAACTATACATTCCAGTATGAATTATACTAATTTTTATTTTAAAATAATAAAAGGGACAAGTTTATTGTCCTTTTTATTATTGATTACCTTAGCAATATCCTGTCGAAATAATGCAGTGAATAGCTCTGTAATTAGATTAAAAAGAAATTCTGATATTAATCCTATTAATATTGCTAAAGTTGACTTTTTGGACGAAAATGAATTTTATATCATCTCTCAAAATAAAATTTTTATTTATTATAGGCAAAATGGAAGTGTAAACAATGTTATTGACCCAAACAAAGTTGTAAGCAATGATAGTCTTTGGAATTACATTGATTATGATAAGAGTGAAATAGAAAAAAGTATCGAAGTCAGAAGGAAATATAATCTTCCTGTAAATACAAAACGAATAGCTGGAAGAGTTTATAAGAACAAAAATAATATTCAATTTATAATTGAGTATTCTCTGCCTTCCGTACCGAATGAGTATAGCGACACAATTAGACTATCAGAGGAGGCTTATTTTTTTCACTTAACAATAAGCCTTGAGAACAATAAAATAATTCAAATCAAGAGGGTCAACTTATATAACGATAATACGAAACAATCACTTTCGGACATTGACTGGTTTGCAAATGGGTCTAATATTTTTATAGCAAATTATCCAATAAGTGTGAAAGTTGATGCTGACTTTAATGTCTATTCTATTTACGGTCTTAAAAAAAATTTTTTTCAGGGGCTTGGTCAAGCCAGAATTCAGTCTGCAAATAAAAGGAACAATCCCAATATAATACCCATGATGTATTCAACTTGTTACGGTGACGATGTTTTAATTAGTTTCTTTAATAGTATTTATTCAATTCAATCGCAACTTGAAATACTAGATGTAAAAAAAAATATTCCTAATATTAAATATATACTTTATTTTAAAAGAAGTTTTCGTAACCCTAATAAATGGTTTATTCATTTCACACAAGGGGACAGGAATAATTATTCAAATCATATTTGTGTAATAAATAACAATAATGTTGAAATCGTTGAGGATGTCGGCCAAGCGAAATACTTTGGGATTGCTGATAAAATTTATAAATTAGATAGAAATGAAAGTGGAATTACAGTTAAAAAAACAAATTATTTGTCTAATCCTACTGGTTACAACTAATCTGCTGCTGTCGTGTAAGGATATAGGGTTAAAAACAAATATTAATCGGTATTTATCTGAGCAAAGTCAGAGTATTAATATTAATAAGCCAGTACTTTTAGTTTTATATAATTTATCTGAGTGTTCTACTTGCGATTTGGGGCTAGCCAAAGAGGTTAAAGAAGTTGCAGACTCAGTCGGAATAAATTATCCTAATACTATATTTGTTGTTGACTTTATTAATCCAAATGATAGAATGGAGGTTGCAAAACAAATCAAAGTAGTATTTAGGAAGTTACCCAAAATAATTCCAAGAAAGTTGCTCACGCTTAATAAGCGCGCAACAATAACTAAACGAATTGCAACCTATCAGATATTATTATAATGGTTAGAATGTCAATTATGTGTTTTATCTAACTATACAAAAGAAAATAGCCTCACGCTTAGCGTGAGGCTATTCCTTAAAATATAGTTTAATACTAACGGAAGTGAGCAAATGCTTTATTCGCATCAGCCATTCTGTGTGTATCTTCTTTTTTCTTCACTGCGCTTCCTTCGCCTTTGCTAGCTGCGATTAGCTCATTAGCCAACTTCTCCGCCATAGACTTACCATTACGCTCACGGCTATAACGGATAATCCATTTAATGCTCAAAGATAATTTTCTATCCTGACGTACTTCTGTAGGGATTTGAAAAGTAGCACCACCTATACGACGGCTACGTACTTCTAAATCTGGAGTAACATTTACGATAGCTTGTTTCCAAAGTTCATAACCATTCTCTTCAGTCTCTTTATCTATTTTATCCATTGCGTCATAAAATATTTTTTGAGCAGTACTTTTCTTACCATCCCACATCATACAGTTAATGAAGCGAGTCACTGTCACATCGTTAAAACGAGGATCTGGTGCTAATGGAATCTTTTTTGCGGCTTGTTTTCTCATCTGAAATAAATATTGTTAGATTATTTTTTTACTTTTTCTTTCTTAGTACCGTATTTAGAACGGCTTTGTTTTCTGTCCTTAACTCCAGCAGTATCTAATACACCACGAAGAATTGTGTAACGTACACCCGGTAAATCTTTTACACGACCACCACGTATCAATACGATTGAGTGCTCTTGTAAATTATGTCCTTCTCCAGGAATATAAGCGATAACCTCAATTTTGTTAGTCAATCTAACCTTAGCTACTTTACGCAGTGCTGAGTTAGGTTTCTTAGGTGTTGTTGTGTATACACGAGTACATACTCCACGTTTTTGTGGGCAAGAGTCAAGCGCACGACTTTTAGATTTTGTCTTTATTACTTTACGCCCTTTGCGTACTAGTTGTTGAATCGTTGGCATATTATGCTTATAATTTTAAGGACGGCAAAGGTAGACGTTTTTGTAAAAAAAACAACAAAAGTTGACCCTTTTTCCCCAATGTTAATAATGTAAACTGTTTTTTCAGTGTTTGGCTGACGTTTTAGATTGCTCGAAATGAATAAAGCCCTAAAAATAGGGCTTTATTCTATCTTATTCAGATTATTTTAATTCTTGATTTCAGACATTTTTGATGGAGCAGCAGGATTTGTAATGTCATAATATGCGATTCCATCGGTTAGCATACTCATAAGTACACTGCCCGTTGGAATTACATCAACATTATTATCTCCACTTATGAGGCTAATTTGCGCAGGATTATATGGATCCTTCACATTTATAACTTTCAATCCTGCACCATTATCGCATACGTATAAGATGCTATCCTTTAATCCTAAACCAAATGGATTGGTCATTGGCATGCTGCTAATAAGTTGCGGAGAGGTAATATTAGTAATGTCATAAATGAATAATTCATTAATATTAGAACCGCAGTTGTTACCGCCATGCACAGTAAGGAAAGCCACACTATCGTTAGCTACGATTGGGTCACAGCCGGTTAGATGCTCAACATATGATTGTTGTGTAGGTTGTTCTGGATTAGAAATGTCATATATATACATGGCCGTATTGGATGCAATGAATAAATTATTATCCATTGGGAATATGGCTTCAATATTAAATCCAATCTGTACTTTTTGTTTAAATACAGGAGCGCTAGCATTTGAAATGTCAAATACAGCAAGATTTTGATTATCTACGGTATACAAATAATTACCAACGATGGTAAATCGTGCTAATGAGCCACCTTGTCCATTAGAACCTGCATTGTTAGCAAGGTTGGCACTATCCTTGGAACAGGATGATATGCCTATTACGGCTATGGTTATAATGCTTAATATTAGTTTTCTCATGGTCGGTAGCATTTAGGGTTTTCAATATTTTTTTGTGTCCAGCCTGTAACAGTGCCTTTAGTGTCATCTACGCATTCGAAGTATACACCTGCCACTGGAGGTGCCAATTGTTCAACAACGGGAAATATATCTGCCGTGCGCGATGTCTCTGTGATGTTATTAATATCAGTAATATTTAACGTAACTAAGTCTCGGAAGTTGTTAGTATACAGGCTGTTATTCTTGATGGAAATGTCCGAACAACCTGCTACATTAATAAACTTGATCTTCTGTGGATTATTTGGATCCGTGCTATTAATAATATGTATTCCCTTGCCATTATCCATTTGAAATGAATAATTGCCGTATTTATAAATTTTACCAGGGTTTTCGTAAGGAGTGGCACCTGTTACTGAGATACTGCTGCTGTTAGCATCGGAGCTATAAATAGGTGCATAGCCCAGCACATTTTGAGGGAATTGCCGTTTATCATTACACGAACTTAGTGCGAGGAATAACAATGCAATTATTGGAATGGATTGTTTCATAATACTATAACGCAAGTTAATTGCTTTTTGTTAGTGAGAACTTGATTTTTTATAAAAAATATATTTTAGGCTAAGTCGCATTTGATTTTTCTTTCAATCATCCATAAACAATACTTTTCCACTTTAGGCTAAGAGCATTATGCAATAATGTAAATTCGCCTCAGTGAATAATAACATTATTGTAAGAGGTGCGCGTGAGCATAATTTAAAGGATATAGACATAGATATTCCTAAGAATAAACTCACGGTTATAACAGGCATTAGTGGGAGCGGAAAATCTTCGCTAGCTTTCGATACTATTCATGCCGAAGGGCAACGCCGTTATATGGAAAGTTTTTCGGCCTATGCACGCCAGTTTATTGGTGATATGGAGCGTCCCGATGTGGATGAAGTTTCGGGTTTAAGTCCGGTTATTTCTATTGAACAAAAAACGACAAATAAAAACCCTCGCTCTACCGTTGGGACAATTACTGAGATTTATGATTTTTTCCGTTTGTTATTTGCGCGAACAGCCAATGCTTATTCTTACAATACAGGAAAAGAAATGGTGCAGTATTCCGAAGAGGAAATTGTAAAGGAGATTAAAAAGAAATTCAACAAAACGAAAATTGCCATCTTAGCTCCAATTATTAAAGGACGCAAAGGGCATTATAGAGAACTATTTGAGCAATTACGCAAACAAGGATTTGCAAGAGTGCGTGTAGATGGAAAAATTGAAGAGCTTAAACCAAGCATGCAAATAGACCGTTACAAAATGCACGATATAGAAATCGTGATAGATAGATTAACGGTTGATACAAAAAATAATCATAGAATTACAGAGAGTATCCAAAGTGCCTTGAAGTATGGAAAAGATGCCGTCTTAATCCAAGATTTAGACACAGCCTTTGTAGCGCAATATTCTAAATTATTGATGTGTAGTGATACAGGAATTTCTTATGAAACGCCTTCGCCGAATACATTTTCATTTAACTCGCCTTATGGATCTTGTCCGGAATGTAAGGGTTTGGGTAAGTTGTCTCAAATAGATTTAAAAGCAGTTATACCCGATAATAAAGTTTCTGTAAAAGATGGCGGGATTGCTCCATTAGGAAAAATGCGTGATGCACATGCCTATAATCAAGTAAAAGAAATAGCGAAAGAGTATAAAATAAAATTGAATGTTCCAATCAATAAATTATCAAAGAAACATTTAAATATTATCCTTTACGGAAGAGAAGATGCGCCCGAAACCGAAGAATACGAAGGTGATTTCTCCAGAGAGTTTGAAGGTGTTGTAAATATGGTGAAACGCTGGTACCATGGCACAAGCAGTATGATGGTGCGCCGCTGGGCAGAGGAGTATATGCAAATGGTCAATTGTCCTACTTGCCATGGAGCTCGCTTAAAACAAGACGCTATGTGGTTCAAGCTAGCCGATAAAAATATTGCAGAACTTAGCCAATACAATTTAGCTGACTTGAATGAATGGACAACTAAACTTCCTAAACAACTTAATAAAAAACAACAAACAATAGCCAAAGAAGTATTGAAAGAAATTAAAGAGCGATTAGGCTTTATGTTAGATGTTGGTTTAGATTATTTGACCTTGGATAGGCCAACCAGAAGTTTGAGTGGCGGTGAGAGCCAGCGTATAAGATTGGCTACACAAATTGGTTCTAAGCTAAAAGGAATAACCTACATATTAGACGAGCCAAGTATTGGACTGCACCAACGCGATAACCAACGTTTGATCGATGCGCTGAAAGATTTGCGCGATGTAGGTAATACAGTCATTGTAGTAGAGCACGATAAAGACATCATGCTCGAGGCTGATTACTTGATTGATATTGGTCCAGGCGCGGGTCGCTTTGGTGGCGAAGTGGTTGGTGCAGGTAAGCCCAAGGCTTTTTTGAAAAATGCAAGTTTGACCTCGCAATATATTTTAGGAAAAAAAGAAATAGAAATACCCAGTGAACGAAGAAAAGGGAATGGTAAAAAAGTAGTCCTAAGTGGAGCAAAAGGCAATAATCTAAAAAACGTAAAAGCTACTTTTCCATTAGGAAAGTTTATCTGTGTGACAGGCGTTTCAGGCAGTGGAAAATCTACGCTGATTAATGAAACTTTTTATCCGATATTAGCCACGCATGTTTATAAGAGCAAGGCCAAACCGCTAGAGTATAAATCAATTAAAG
>CALIIL010000163.1 GCA_938017685.1 uncultured Chitinophagaceae bacterium | reverse complement strand
GATAACCATTTTCTCCTTGTGCTATTTCATCAAAAATAGTCGTAATTTGCTGTTGTGTAAAGTCCATATTTTAAGTGTTTTTGTGTTGCAATTACAAAAATCAATCTTTTGGATTTTACACACTTTTTTGGACACTATCGGATTTACTTGAACTTGCCACATGAAGAGGCGCAATATTTATCTCAAAAAAATCTTACGGTCGAAAATTTAATGTAAGTCGAATAATCATTTTTCCATCCTACAAACAAACAAGCCCCTAGCTGAGAGCTAAGGACCTGTTCTGATTATACAACAAGAATGCAATACCAATAATTTGGGGCAGGTAAATTTTGTTTTGGCACGGTAGTTGGAATTTACTACTTAATTATTTATACATACATTATTAATACAACGTAGTGCTGCTGTCTAGGAGCATTTCGTGTTTAGTATATCATAAGTTTCTTTGTAAATTGTTTTCTTGTATCTGTAGCAACTTCTATATTATAGGTACCTGGGCTCATTGTCATATTTGTATTTAAATTCAATTGTTTTTGGCTCTCAAACTGACCTTCTAAAACTATTGCACCTAAAACATTTCTAATGATATATTTTCCTGATATTTCTTTTTCAAATCCAATCTTGAAATGTCCTGTGGTAGGATTAGGGTAAATCGTAAAACTTAAATTGATTGTTTGATTAGGTTTTATATCATTTTCAAATAAGATGGTGTGCCTTAAATTATTTTGAATGGCTGTATTAGGCAATGTATTATTGTTGCAATCCATTATATGACCTAAGAAAAAGGACTTTTTATTGGCGGTAAATCCATTGGTAAGTAAGACCTCTTGACCGCTTGAATAATCAACTGTCGCCAACGCTTCTATATTGTTTTTGGCTTCTAGTTGATTTTTTGCATATTCAATTTCATGGCTGTTCGAAGCAATATTATTTGTTTTTACTAGTTTGTTCATGGCAATTGAAGAACAACTTTCAGTACCGGATAATAAGAGAGAATATATTTGAGTATCTTCAAATAACGGAAAGCTTCCTTTATGGCTAATGACTATTTTATATATTTCGCCGGGTGTAGTATTGTTAATAGTAATGTGTTCTACATTGTCACGCGTGTTATTTAACCTTACAGCAGGACCGGTAGGATTTGTACTATCTAATCCCCAAGGTAAATGAAGCCCATTAGAACCAATAATTTTAATATCTAAATCATTAACTAATTGTGTTCCTGGACCTGTGCAATTACTGCAGGCTGGATCGTTCCAAACTAATGTTGCTTTTATGATTGAATCAGTGGCAAATACGTTGAATTCTCTTTTGTAGCCTTCAATTAAATATGATTCTTGTATTGTTGTATTTATTCCAGATTGCTGTATGTGCTTGGCAGCAGCTTCTAGGTCTAATAACCCAAATCCAAAAACTGCATCAGGACCAATAGGCCCGGATTCCCTTGCTGTATGGATCATTAGACCTTTTAAGGTAGTACTTAACATAAAACTGTTTGTGTAATCCTTATACATTTCCTGTAGCAATATTGCACTAGCGCTAACAGCAGGAGCTGAAAAGGATGAGCCTCCGATATTATAAATATAATCAGCATTATGGTTGGAGTGCGCACCGCCTACATTTTGACTTTTGGCAACAAGCTCAGGCTTAACTCTATAATCCGGTGTGCCTTTATGAATAAAGTAATTGGGAGCTATTACACTTTGAGGTCCTTGGTAATTGAGGACTTCAAAAACTGAACCAACACTGATTGCATTTTTGGTTGCGGCATATTTACTAAGCCAATAATTTCCTTCGGAAAAAACAGCTAAGTGATAAGGAGCTGCATGAAGTAAATTATTCAACCAATAATTATCGTAATAATTGGGGTTTAATGGTGTTCCATATGAATGGTTAGATACCAAAAGATTATTAGGGTATGAACACATCTGAGCAAGTTCGGAAAGTACATAATAATCAGTGAAAGCTCTCATGCTCAAGCCAGATGCGACTCCTCTTGTATTGCCATTGTTTGAATTGCTATCACTACCTGATATGCCGCACACCACGGTGGCATGACCAGATAGGCTGTAATTAAAAATATTCATAAGGTTTTGTTCCCCCGGATCTTCTGGTCCAATACTTACTCTGCTCAAAGAGCCAACTTGAAAATCTTGATGAGATGTAAGGGGGTAGTAATGCCTATTATACTTTCCGTTACTAAATGTTTGAGTAAAGCTTTCCCATATTCCGAGCATAAAACCTTGTCCTGTATAGTTTAATCCAAGACTGCCTCCAGTATACAATTGTTGTGCATTAATAGTTTTTATACCACCTAAGTCTAATTGATAAATATATTCTGGTTGCCCCAAAATATTTATTCTAAATAAATGTCCAACTTGACCATTCGTTTTCACTTCCAAGGGCCACACATTATTTTTTGAAGCTGATAAAGTACGTTCGTAGTTTTTGTTTTCAAGGCGTCTACAACTGTCTGCTATTTCTTTCAGCTTAGTTTCGTTATTATGTATAAGCGTTCTCTTTTCTTCATTTGTTTGACCATAGGTATTGGAAATGCAAACTGTTAGGATAATAAGGGTCAAATATTTTTTATAATTCATATGCTGTTATTACTTAGATTTTAATCTTATTACTTTAGTTAGAATTATTCTTTTCAATTTTTTCAAGCCTGTTATATAATTGAATAATATATAAGCTTAGCTCTTCAATTTTCTCTTGTTGTATTTTACAGATTTCTCCTACTGAGATACCGTTCTTTTCAATCGTAGTAGCTGATGGAACATTGGGTAGATGTCTATTTTGGTCTATATATTCTGAAAGGGCGCCTAGCGGCATTAAATTATAATCAGGCTCATATACATAATCTGCCCAATCGGTTCTTACTCTTATTTCTTCTGTTAGTATGCCGCCTTTTACGTACAAGTGAAAATTAGCAATTGGTATGCCGCCTATTAAGTTGGGCAAAGTTTGAACACCCACGCCCAATTTTCCATTAATGATTACGGCTTGTAATGAATCATTCGTGTACAATATGGGTATTTGTGCCTTCAAAATAGTAGAGGAACCAACAAGTAGAATTAGAAGAATAGTCAATGATTTGTTCATGGTTTTGATTTTAAATGTGTAGTCCAAAAAACGAACCAAAGTATTCGACGTATTTATTTTTACAAATTCATAAATTTCTGTCTTTGAGTATGAAATGCTTGTGTATGCTGTAATCTTATCGGTTTTTTTTGAGATAGAAGTTAGCAATACGAATCATAAAATACCCAATAATTCGGGGTGTATGCGGAGGATGAAACATAAGATTCGGAATGATATTTGTCTTAATATGGTTATAAAAAAGTAGAAGAGCCCTTTTAAGTTCCCCATTTTATTAGTTGATACGTAAACATATTATGTAGTGTATTCGGACTTTTGTTTCAAAAGGATAGAAGATGTTTGAAGGATACAATATGCACAGCTTTATAAAAGCATTCGAAACAGA
>CALIIL010000162.1 GCA_938017685.1 uncultured Chitinophagaceae bacterium | reverse complement strand
GAGTAAACTCCTAAAGAATACTTTCGGGCTTTATTTAAAAATCGTTTTCTGCTTTAACAGGTACACCTTAGGAATATATTTTACTAATTTAAAAATTATAGCACTAAAAATAAGACGTTTTTAAGGGCCGACTAATTAAATGCTACACTGCTTGCACCAAAAGTAATGTCACCACCTGCAAAAAGCACCAAGTTGCCTTGGACTCTTTTTTGCCACTCTTTGCCAATACCTACATATAAGCCAGCAAAATGGTGTTCAAGCAATGGCGATATTGCGGTATCTTCCTGAAAGTATGGAGCGCCATAAAACTGATTAGCACCGAGCTTTAAACCTAATGTAAATCGAATGGCTTGGTTCTTTTTTGTGGCCATAATATATCTTAAACTCATGTCTATATCAGATTCGACTTCTGTATAGTAATCAGTGTTTTTTACATTAGGAGTCCAGTTCCAGTTTGCGCCAATCATAATGAAATTGTGCCCTTCTTTTTTAGGAACCTCAGTATCTTCTATATCTTGTGCCAATACATTGATGTTTAGTAAGATAGCGATTATGATTAGATAATACTTCATGCTTTTATAGACGTAATTATTAGCTCAAACGTTAGTGGTTTCAAGCTATTTGGCAGATCAGAAAGTTATTAAAAAACCTTGGCTTTACATAGTATACAAAGCCATGTTTTGAACTCCTTTTAAAGAAGTATGTTTAATGGTTATTTAGTTTTCTTTCTATTAAAGATGCGATAGCCAACAGATATACGATGTTGCAAGCGCATATCAAATTCTGATATTCTGCTATTAGACACAAAGGCTGTGTTAAGTTGCATAGGTAGCATGGCTGTATAACCGAGCGCTAGGCGGCCCCAATTGATACGAATTCCCGTAAATGGCGTAAGACTCTTGTATAAGGCTACTCCATCACCAAATACGGTAGTCCCATAACCTGATGTGTTACCGTTGACTATTTGTTGTGTAATCACGCTATTATCCAAACGACCTGCGCCTAAATTAAAATCAGCACCACCAATAATCATAATATCTTTATGTAATATTTTGCGCCACTCCAGACCTATTCCTAACTTGGGCATAAAAGTATAATAGTTATTATAGTTCTGATAAGTTGTATCGCCTTGTGTAAATTGACTAGACTGTCTGTTGAAGTGATATTCTTGACCGCTAAAAGAAAACCTGAGTGCTTTGTTTTGAGCAATGCTTCTTACATATTGTAATGATACTTGCTGACCCTTGCGGTTATAAAAAGGATTGTTGATACTGAATTCTTTACTGACCATGTTTTGTTGATAATTGAGCATAATAAAATCATCGCTCGAATTAGATTGGCCTTTAGTTTTCAACCCAAAGAAGGCTATGATTACACATGTGATTAGGAGTTGTTTTTTCATGTTTGTTTGTTTTAAACAACAAATAAAGAGCTAATAAGTACCCAATATTATTCTATTAACATAAATGAAATGCAAGGCTACGTTAATGAAAATAAAATTATTAAATAACACTTTTTAAGTAATGTATTAAAAATGGTACATTTCTTTTGCATAATTTCCTTGCTATTATTACCTATTAATCGGCTCGGAATGCATTACGGTTAGGAACGAATAATGTATTTGAGTAATTGATAATATATATCTATTCTGCACCTTATTTTTGCAACATGATAAAAGAAGCAAGAGAAGTTCGCGCCCCGCATGGCACTGAATTAAATTGTAAGAATTGGGTAACAGAAGCTGTGTATCGAATGATACAAAACAATCTTGACCCTGATGTAGCTGAGAGACCAGATGAGTTAATCGTATACGGAGGATTAGGTAAGGCAGCGCGTAACTGGCCTTCTTTTGAAAAAATACTTGAAATACTAAAAGAGCTTGAAGAAGATCAAACACTTTTGGTACAAAGTGGTAAGCCCGTAGGCATATTACGCAGTCATAAAGATGCACCACGTGTATTAATTGCTAATTCTAACTTGGTGGGTAATTGGGCCAATTGGGAACACTTTAGAGAGTTAGACGCAAAAGGCTTAATGATGTATGGTCAAATGACGGCTGGGTCTTGGATATATATTGGTTCGCAAGGAATTGTTCAAGGAACCTATGAAACGTATATGGCATTGGCGGATCAACATTATAACGGAAGCTTAAAAGGAACCTTAAATGTAACCGCCGGTTTGGGTGGTATGGGTGGCGCGCAACCATTGGCTATCACCATGAATGAAGGTGTATGCTTAGCAGCAGAGGTAGAGGAGTGGCGCATTCAAAAAAGAGTAGATACCCGTTACGTAGATAAAATGTTCCATGATATTGATGAAGCCATCGATGAAGCATTAAAAGCTAAAGAAAATAATGAGGCCGTATCCATTGGAGTGGTTTGTAATGCGGTTGATTTATTAGAACGATTAATCGAAAGGAATATTACGCCAGATACATTAACGGATCAAACTTCAGCACATGACGAATTGATAGGCTACTACCCAGAAGACATGAGTGTTGCTGAAGCAAATACATTGCGTGATGCTAATCCTACGGAGTATGAAAAACTGTCATTAGATACCATGGCACATCATGTGAAATTGATGATTGAGTTACAAAATCGTGGAGCCATTACATTTGATTATGGAAATAACTTGCGTGGTCAAGCTAAGGATAAGCGCGGTGTAGAAAATGCATTTGCTTTTCCAGGCTTTGTTCCTGCTTACATTCGCCCCTTATTCTGTGAGGGTAAAGGCCCTTTCCGATGGGTAGCTTTAAGTGGCGATCCTGAGGATATTTATAAAACAGACCAAGCACTAAAAGAATTATTTCCTGAAAATAAAGGATTAATACGCTGGTTAGATATGGCTAAAGAGAAAATTGCTTTCCAAGGCTTGCCAAGTCGAATATGTTGGTTAGGCATGGGCGAGCGAGAAAAAGCTGGCTTGAAATTTAATGAAATGGTACGCAATGGGGAGTTGAAGGCGCCAATCGTTATTGGTCGCGATCATTTGGATTGTGGTTCGGTTGCATCTCCTAACAGAGAAACTGAAGCCATGAAAGATGGTAGTGATGCAGTAGCTGATTGGCCCATATTAAATGCATTAATTGCAACAGCTGGCGGTGCTAGTTGGGTGAGTTACCATCATGGTGGTGGTGTAGGTATGGGTTATTCTTTACATGCAGGATTAGTTATTGTGGCCGACGGTACCGAAGACGCTGACAGACGACTGAGCCGTGTATTGCATAATGACCCAGCTATGGGTGTGTTGCGCCATACAGATGCTGGTTATGATAAAGCAACAGCTTGGGCTGAGAAGTTTGGCTTGAAGGTTTGGTAAGTGTACTTTAACAATTAAAACAACTTTATGTACATATATTTGTACATAAAAAAGTTTTATGACCATCGCTACTTTATCCGATTTTAGAGGCAATATTAAAAGTTACTTCGATAAGATTATCAATAATTTTGAGACTTTAATTATCAGTAGAGGTAAGAATAAAGGTATAGTTATGATGTCTTTAGAGAAGTATAATGCCATGCAAGAAACCATGTATTTATTAGATAACAAGAAAAATGCCACTAGGTTATTTGACGCTATTGAACGGTCAAATAATGGCCAGGTTGAAATACATGATTTAATCGAAGATTAATGCAATTATCTTGGGATGCAAACGCTTGGGAGGATTATTTATACTGGCAGAAAACAGATAAAAAAATGCTAGCCAAAATTAATGAGCTAGTAAAGGAATGCTTGCGGACTCCTTTTCACGGCAAAGGCAAGCCAGAAGGTTTAAGAAAAAATTTAAAAGGTTATTGGAGTAGAAGAATTAATCAAGAACATCGATTAGTATATCAAGTGTCCGAAACGCACATTCATATCATTCAATGCCGAAAACATTATTAAAATCTATATGAAAACCCTCAACCAGCATACTCTAGTTTACGATAAAGATTGCCCGTTGTGCGATTGGTATACAGGTATGTTCTTAAAATATAATCTGTTGGATGAAAAGGGAAGAGAAGATTATACAGACGTAATAAATAATAATTTATTTCAATTCGATACAGCCAAGGCTAAGAATAAAATAGCCTTGGTCAATCGTGAAAATGGTGATGTAACCTACGGTATAGATAGCATGCTCAAAGTATTAGGTTATCGCTTTTCATTTGTTAGAATATTAGGCAAGTTCCCGCCTATTTATTGGTTCTTGACGCAGCTTTATAATTTTATCACTTATAATAGAAAGGTAGTCATCGCCTCTGATTGTAATAAGTTAGGTAGTTGCGTGCCATCCCGTAATATGTTTTGGCGAGTGTTTTTTATCCTTTTTTGTGGCGTCATTACAACTTGGATTGTAGATAGTTATTTCTTTAACCGCTTAGATGAATATTATATAGGCACACGCATTATTACCGATGCGTCACTTTTTATTGCGCAATTGGCTTTTCAATATGTGGCTTGTCTTATTTTAAAGGAGAAAAATATATATGACTATATTGGACAAGTAGCTTTTGTATCTTTTCTGGGAGCACTTTTGTTGTTGGGTTTTTCTTTAGGCTTACAATTCTTATCCCTCTTTCATTTAAATATTGAATTGTTAGAAATACTCTGTTATGGCGTAGTAGTAGCCTTTATGTTTTTTGAGCATAAGCGCCGTGTATATGTAGCAGGTAATAATGCTTGGTTAAGTTGGACGTGGGTATTATTCCGCTTGTTGGCTTATCCTTTTGCGTTTAGTCTGTTCTAAAAAAAGAAGACCTGAAAGGTTCTATCCTCTCAGATCTTAAATTTTATGTATTAGTTGAAATTTATTTCTTAAACCAATCGTCTTGGCTAAAGGTATAGTCTGCTTTGTTAGGGAATGATTTTACTGCCCATTCATCGCAAGTGCCATCACCAAAATCAATGGTTGCAACTAGCTTATTATTGTCGTCATAGTATTCAATAATTCCTTGTACGATATATTTACAAGTTTTCACTTTTACGATCGGCGATACAATTACTTTAGTATAATTTTCTTTGCTTGATTTGCTCTTTAAACTCTTATTTGTTTTTCCTCCGTTTTTATTTAATGTGCCTTGTCCGCCAGTATTAAATTCGAAAGTTGCTTCCGTTATTCCATTCACTACATATTCCATGGTGCCGGCCTCATAATAATTGGCGTCGGTGGCAGTAGCTTTTAATAAATTGTTAGAATTAGTTGTAAAATTTGCTTACGTAAGTTCAACGGTTGCGGGCTCGTTTACTACTGCATTGAGCAGGTCCGTTTTCTCTGTTGTATCTTTTTTACATGAAGTAAAAGCTATTGCAATGGCGCAAAGAATGAGTAGGCTCGTTTTTAATGTGGTGGTCATAATGAAGGATTTAGAATGTTTTATCTCCTTAATTTAAGCTTTTTTCTGGAAAATCCTTAACGTTTTTTATTAAAAGTGTTGTGATTTGCTTTCAATTCTTGTTCTACCTAAAGGTGGCAGGCTTTACATTTATAATGCACAACTAAAAGAATGTACTAGTATAACCAGGAACAGTTGTGAATTGCTTTCAATTCTTGTTCCACCTAAAGTTGGCAGGCTTTACATTTATAATACACAACAAAAGTACTGCTTAGAAGATGATAAGTGTGTTGTGAATTGCTTTCAATTATGTTCCACCTAAAGGTGGCAGGCTTTACATTTATAATACACAACAGAAGAGAAATGTAAAGTTGGCTATGTGTAGTTGTGAATTTCTTTCAATTATGTTCCACCTAAAGGTGGCAGGCTTTACATTTATGATACACAACATGTTCTTGGTTTCAAAAGTTTGGCACTCGGTTGTGAATTGCTTTCAATTATGTTCTTACATTTATGATACACAACCTTTATTGTTCATGATCTTCTTTCTTTCTAGTTGTGAATTGCTTTCAATTATGTTCTTACATTTATGATACACAACTAGATCTCAGTTTGTTCCAAGCTTCCATGTGTTGTGAATTGCTTTCAATTATGTTCTTACATTTATGATACACAACAGATGAGGCTTAAAGCCTTTAATAACGTGCATTTGGTAAGAAAATAGAACAAGAAAAATGACCTTTTGAGCTACTTTGGTAGCGTATGAAGGTCATTTTTTTAATGCTAGAACATTTCTAATTGTTGTGTAGGTGGGTTTAGTGCCTCTTGTTTTTTACCATAGAATAGTTCCATACGGCCAAATTGCTTGTCGGTTACTTGTAATATCCCTATATGTCCTTTTTCGGGCAGCATTTTTTTGGTTCGTTTTATGTGTACGGCTGCATTCTCACGGCTAGGACAGTGGCGCATATATATACTAAATTGGAACATGGCAAAACCATCGTCTAGTAAGCGCTTTCTAAACTTTGAGGCTATACGTCTTTCCTTTTTATTATTGGTCGGTAAGTCAAAGAATACAAGTACCCACATTACTCGATATGCATTAAGCCGTTCTAACATAGAGGCTTGGGTATTCTATTTTTCTGCTTTCGCCAAGGAAGCATTTGGCAAGGTCGGCTGCCACAAGTTGTGTAGCTATCATAAGCGGTCGGGTGCTCAGGCCGTATTGTACATCCATTGCAGGTATGTTTAATAGCTGAGCTTTTAACTCTTTGCTTAGTTCTTCTACATGGCTTGTTTCTTGAATAATTTTTCGCACAATACTATCTACACAGGGTCGAAAGGGCTCCATAATATCATCGGCAAGGCAGTAGGCATTGTATCGGTTTCTATGAAATATGCCTAGGGTAGGTAATAGGCCCGCACCCACCAAGGAGCGGGCAACGGTTGCTCTTAATATAGCATAGCCATAATTTAATAGGTTGTTGGGCGGTGCGCCCTCGCGATGGCGGGTAAATTCCCATACAGGTGGGAACAATCGCTGCCAATAATAATAGCTTGCGGTGGCTTCTTGATTATCTGTATCGCCACTTTTTACTTTTTGTGCGCATTTGTTCATGTAGTTATGGTCTATATTCCAATGGGCAAGGAGTGCGGCTTGGTTTTGTATTTTGGCTTTAATGGTTTGTTGCCACAGTTGCTTTTTGAGTGGTTCGCTTGCTTGTATTTGCGCTTGGTAGCGCTCGCTTTGGGTCGTATTGCCATCGAGCGAAAGCATTAATCCTTTGGGGTGCATACGCTCGTCGCAAGTAATTACGGCGGTATTATTTTCTATGAGTTCATTAAGTGTAGGGTGGGTTATGCTTATTTGGCGGTGCTCTAATATGAGGAATCCTATATCCTCAATGGGTAAGCTTTTATCGGCTTTATCTTCCTGCCCTGGTACATGATTATATTGCAATACTAATTGTTTTTGCCTTGTTTTTATTTTGCAAGGCGAACCTATGTGTATGGTGCGTTTAATCATTTTATTACATTTAATATATTTCCGAGGCGATCACATTTTACCTTCCAACAAATATTTTTTATCATATTGTTTTTGATATCTTTTTCCATTTTATTTAATGCAGAGAATTCTACTTTATTAAATATTGGCATCGCTAAATACATTGGTACGAAAAAACATTGATTGCCTGTTGAACTTACCGTTTTATTTAAGTTATTAAATTGCTCTTCGTTCAAATTTTTGAAGTGCACTAAACTTGGGTTATCTAATTCTTCATTAGTAGGTACATACACCAAATCGTTTGGCGAAAGCCAAAATTTTAGTTGGTACTCGCATTTGTCTTTGTCGTAGTAAGTGTTAGGCACTGGGCTATCGCCTTGTTTTAAGCGTTCTATTACATCATGTAAGGGTATAGTATCGTACTGGCGTATGGTTTCTCCTTTCTTGTTTTGGCCATCATATATTGCAAAGTAAAGATTGGTGCCTTTGGCAGCTTCTACATACTTACTTGGCTTGTTGCCGCTTAGGCCTACGGCAAATTTATTGCCTACTTCATATAGCCTTACTTTATATATTGGTTGGTGTTGCTTGCCATCATTTAGTACTACTATATTTTTATTTAAGGTATCTATTCCGTCGGGATTAAAGGCTAGGTCAAATTGTTCTTTGCCTTCCTCATCTTTATAATTGGCTACATGCTTGTTTAATATTTTTTGTATACCAGTATCGGTTATTTTATTCAATTGTTTACGGGTAAACTTTTCGGTTAGTGCCACACGTCCTGCTGTGGCATGAATTACTTTGCCTTCTCTTAGTAATTGAACTTTGCCATAAACGGTTTCTTTGTGCATTGGTTTTCTAATGGCCCAGTTCTCACCTTTAGTTTGTGCTACTAATTTCTTTTTTAATTCGCCTTTTTCTTTTGTCCATTGCCATGTTTTATTATTGGTTTTATTAATAATGCGTTGGTTTTGTTTAAAGCTTACGATAGTATGCTGTAAGGCCTTAAGCGCATCGGTGGCAAAGTTGTTCCAAGGTGCTAGGAAATGCTTGGTGTATTTTCCTTCTTTATTCTTTATCATTAAGCTAGCTTGTAGCTCGTATTTTACTTTGTTATTGTTTAGGTTGTTTATGTAATTGGTATGCTCTCTTCCACAACAGGCAATAACCAAAGCGTCTAGCGCATGGTGCCTACGGTCTATTCTTTTTTTGCTAAAGCCACTACTAATACTATCCGGCACTTGGGTGCGGAAGGCATTAATCTTATTATCCCAATAACCAAAGTCTTTACTGTTGGTCATTTCATTTAAACGTTCAAACCTTGGGGCAATAAGTTCATTCCATTTGTCATTTAATCCCCAATCTTGTTTCAGGCGGGAGGTAATAGCGCCGTTCACCGGAATAAGTCGTTTTGGTGTGGCTTCTACTTCATTCTCTTCACGTACTATATTACCTAATATGTTTTTGGCAAACTTGCTTATGTAGCGTGTGTCGTTTAGCTGTCTTTGTATAAAGCCGTCTGGTATTTCTTCAGCTAGTAAATTTTTGAGCTTACTTCTGTTTTTGGCAAAGTGTTTATTACAATGTGCTTGATACGCATCAAAAGAGAGTAAGTCTACAAACTGCCCTTGTCCAATATCAATACGCTCGCCGCCTCTTAGGTTCATAAATTCATAAGCAGTATCGTTTGATTTTTCGCCGTTTACCACGCTCTCACAAATAACTTTATTATTCATAGAGTTATCAAAGTATCTGGATTGTGGTATTATGTGCTCTATTTCATAATCTGCCGTAAATAATCTGCTTAGTGCAATGGGCTTACCTGTATAAGGCGAAGTATATTTTTGGTCTAACCATAACTTATAGCGTTGTATTTCTTTTGAGCTAGGGCTTGCATTGTTTCTTATTTTTTCAATATCGTCATCAACTTTCAGTTGGCTTTGATATACGCCCTCGTCATAAATCTTTAATATTTCTTGTTGGCTGGGCGAGTAGGGGCGAATGTCACCACCAATACTAGGGTCGTTTTTTAACTCTTTAAGGATGGCTTTAATTCTATCGTTGGTTTTCTCGTTTTGCGCATTTTGTTTTGATATTCTTTCTCGCTTCTCTTTTGAGTTTTTTATTTCTCTTCCAAGCTCAATATGTATTTCATCAAAGAAATCTTTTTTGCCTTCGCCGTGCTGCTGCCATACGTCCCGCACTACACGCAAAGTTTCGGTAAGAACTTGTTCTACAATAGGATTGCGTAAGCTGTGCTGTTTAAACTCAAATAGAAAAGTATCTATATCTTTTGGACTAGTCCATTGGCTAATTGCTTTGGCCTCGGAATGTCTTCCATAAACAACATAACATGCAAGCCATGTAGGAAGAAAAGTGTAGTCTCCTAAAGAAGTAAAAGAAACCACCTTGTCTCTAACTCTGTCGGTGATATTCTCGTCATACACTGCATTTAATAGTTTTTCAATACGTTCTTTGGTGTTGGGGTGTATATCCTTTTCATTCCATGCTGAGCCAAAGCGCATTAATGGCAGTATTTTTTTTAAGGCCTTTTCTGAATAGGCTCCATACTCACTTTCAAAGGGAGGGAAGCTTTTGAAGCTATCAACAAATGTGGTTTTGTCTAAATCATTTTTTGTTGCGAAGGTTCCTAATGCTGTTTCATATTCTGTTTTATCCTTTACAGAATAAATGATATGCCACAATTCATATTCAAATTGTGCAGTGAGTGTTTTATTCACAGAGCAGCCTTCCACTTTTTTAAGCCTTGTTGCTATCTTATTGTAAGTGCTACCCATGGGGTACTTTTTATCCTCCACATAATTCCAACGATATAAGTCTTTGTCTTTTTTATCAATTAGTTTTTTAGTTATAAAGTATTGAATAATATTTTTTTGCTCTGCCTCTTTTCGTTCTTTTAAATTATTTAATAGGTTAGTCCATGCTTCTGTGTCTTTTAATAAGTTGCCTGTTATATCTATGTCTTTACTTCCTTCTTTTTTATATATACGTAGGTTATGCAGGAATTGAAGCAATCTGAATTCTTGAAAGTAAGGATTGCTTTTTGCAATACCTTTTAATCCTATTTCTTCAATAGATCCGTCGTCTTTTTTAAAGTGTCTTGTTTCATACTGACAATTAGCGATGCTAGACTTTTTACTTTTTAATGGTCGTTGATAAAATATGATATCTTCAAGTAATAAGTAGGTTAAATCTTTGTCCTTAATATTATTTCTATGTGCCTCGTTCCTCGGGTATAATTCTTCCAAGCAACTTTGGTATATTTTATTATCGCTTAATTCTTTATGCAGTTTTGCTTGTGTATTTAATATGACTTGTAATTCCTTTTTATAGAATTTACGTTCAATGGTTCTAATGAGCTTGCCTCTTACTTTCTGCTTTGGATTAGAGAGAATAGCATCGTAGATGTATTGACCTACCGTTTTTTCTGTCTTTTCTATATCTTTTTCTGTCTTTGATTTAATAGCAATCCAGTCTTTTTCAGAGTCAACTGCCTTAAATGTTCTTTTCACTTCGCCATCTTTGTCTTTGGCTAGATCTCCATTTTTGTCAATGGTAGTTGTAACGATGAATTCTTTCGTTTTTCCAATCCAATTATCTAATGATACTTTGCTTTTACGTCTGTAAATCCAACCGTTTTCAAGCTCTACATTATGCCATATGCTTTCTTTATCTTTTTCAATAGCCACAACTTTCAACTCGTAATACTCTTCGTTTTTACTATTGTCTTCTGCCTCTTCACCTCTTAATTGATAGTACCCTCGTTTTTGATTAAAGTTCAAAATAACCCATGCTAGTTCTTCTTTACTTATTTTTTTAGTTAAGGCTTTTTGGCGTAGATAATACAATGTCCAATCAAAAGGTATGCTAGCTGGTTTTCCGTTCTTCTTTAATTGGAATAAGTGAGGCTGCTTTATTTTAAAGTCTTCAACCATTTCAAGAAATGAATCCATAAATATGAATTCAGTTTGTTGTTTATCATTTTTTGAATAATTAAATTTCACTTCAATATTCTCTTTAAATTGACCTAGCCTTTTCTCAAAATCTAAAGCATCCTTATAATGTGATGGAAGGAAGTTTATTAAGTTTAGGATACGATGTAATCGTTCTCTTCTAAGCAAGTGTCGCTGCCTTAATCTGCGAGTTCCTCTGAAAGTAGTTCTTTCAGCAGTTTGAGATATGGATACACCAGAATCGAATTTACCGAGAACATCTTGTGACATAGGGATTATTCGACTCCCTATACCTGTAATATTGCCTTCCCTTTTTTCATATGATTTATTAATTAATGCCCAACCAATGCTGTTTGTACCAATGTCTAGTCCTAATATGTTTTTTTTCATGTAGTAGTTTTATTCAATCTTAATAATGCAGTGCATAACCAGTGTATGCACAAGAATTTACCTAAAATAATTATTTTCTTTCAGATGAAAAAATTATATTCGCTCATGAAAGCAATTCACAATAAGGATTATTCCGCTGTGAAAACATTTAAAGGGGCCACGCATGAGCGTGGTCGTTTTTTTAATAGGCTGCCAACCAAGCATAAAAATTAAAGTCATTTTCTAATACAAGTGTACTTAATTCTTTATGTAATTGTTGCTTATCAATATCAGTCATGCGTTTTTCTTGAATGAGTTGATAAGCTTTCTCTGTAAGCAGACTTATCTTTTTGTCCGCGTTTTGAGCAATGGCTAGATGATGTTTTTTAATCATCTCATTGAGTTCGCTTATGCCTTCTTGTTGTGTTGCTATACATTTTACAACGGGCGTTTCCCAGTTGGTAGCTTTAGAATGGGCAAGTATTTTTAAGTTTTTAATAAAATCAGAAGCATTAGGTCGGTCACTTTTATTCACTACAAAAATATCGGCAATTTCCATAACACCTGCCTTCATTGTTTGTACTTCATCGCCCGCTTCGGGTACGACTACCACAATGGTTGTTTCAGCTATGCCGGCAATTTCAACTTCGCTCTGTCCTACGCCTACTGTTTCAATTAACACATAATCAAAATGAGAAGCAAGCACCACATCGCTTATTTCTATTATTTTGGCATTTAAACCACCTAAAGATCCGCGACTTGCCAATGAACGGATAAATACATGATCATTTAAATAAAAATCACTCATGCGAATACGATCACCCAATAGCGCACCATAATTAAATGGCGAAGAAGGATCTACAGATAGAACGGCTACTTTTTTGTTAGCCGCCGTCCACTCATGCAGTAATGCATTGACTAAGGTGCTTTTTCCTGCACCTGGAGGTCCTGTAATGCCAATGAGTTGGGTGTTGGTGTTGCGTTTTAACGATTGTAACAAATCAGTATAACCTTCGAGATTATTCTCGACAAGTGTAATGCCTTTGGCTAGTGAAAGGGATTGGCCCTCGCTTATTCCTTGCTGTAAATTTGTAATTGATCGCACAATAAAAAACGTAAAATGAAGTTTATATATACAAATGTAATAGATTTATTTCCTGAATAAATAATTTGAAGCTACCTCGTCCCATACATCAGTTTTTATCATGGTTTCCGCACCAAGAATTTGCAGTATTAGCTTGTGCTGTTTTTATTGTGGGTTTGTTTAGTGGTAAAGCCATTATGAGTATTGGTATGATGCTTTTACTGGGTAATGCGCTGATTAATCTTAATGTCGGGGAGTATTTCAAGGCTTTTGTCAAAGATAGAACGGCGCTTCTTTTTGTTGGTCTCGTTTTCTTGTATGGCCTTTCTTTTTTCTGGAGTGAGGATACTCAGTACTATCTATCCCGTATTCAATTGATGTTGCCTTTTCTGGTTTTGCCATTTGCATTCAAATCTATACAATGGCAGCACAGATATTTCCAATGGATTATGCAGCTCTTCATTGTAATGTGTGTTGCTGGCGTAACATGGAGTTTGTATCATTATCTAATAGATAAAGAGGCGATTGATGCGAGTTATGGTTTCTCAAAAAGTATGCCTACGCCTTTTAAGGGTGATCACATTCGGTTTGGCATGGCAATAGTCATAGGTTTTAGCTTTGTCATATATTTATTAAAACAAGCTACTCGTAATGCATGGCAAGTATTGTTGGTTATTGCTGGAGCTTACTTTTTTATTTATTTACACTTGTTAGCTTCTAAGACTGCGCTACTATCACTTTATCTTTTTGTTTTTTATCAATTATATCTCTGGCTTCGCAGTAGCAAAAAATGGCTGTTGGGTTTAGGGCTTGTTGTACTCATTATAGTGCTCCCATTTATTATGTATCAGTTGAGTAGCTCATTTCAGCACAAGGTTTCTTATACAAGATACTCTATAGAACAATTGTTTAATGATCAGGCGCAAACGAATGTAAGTGACGAGGGACGCCTTGTATCTTACAGTACAGCTTTTGATATTACGAAGGAGCATGTGCTACTAGGTGTTGGTGTGGGCGATAGTTATAATGAAATGGAACGCGCCTATCATAATAAAGGTATTGTTATTGAAAAGGTCTTGTTACCTCATAATCAGTTTTTATTAATGCTACTAACATTGGGTATTGTAGGCTTGGCTTATTTCGTTTTTTTTGTCATTTATTTATTTAGAAAATACTTTTTTAAGCACAATCAGCTTAGCGGTTTTTTATTATTGTTTGTTGTACCATTGAGTGTCGAAGCTTTTTTTGAAACGCAGTATGGTATTGCGCTTTTCTTATTCTTCTTTTTATTTTTAAAACAGCAACTTGAAAATTTCGGAAAAGAAACCACTTGATTACAAATAAAATTCTAACTTTAGGAACTATATGGCTACAATAAGATTTTGCCTAGACTTTGGCAATACAAGAAAGAAGCTTGGATACTTTCAAGGAGATTTATTAATTAATGAAATTCAACTCCGTGAGAATACGTTGGAGCATATCCAAGAGTTGGTGACTAACCATCAACCATCTGCCGCTATACTGAGTAGTGATGTTGATTATGATCCAGCCATTGATGATTTTTTAAAGGAAAATACTCATTATATAAAACTATCGCACGATACAAAATTACCTTTCTTAAATGCCTACGGCACACCAGCTACCTTAGGCAGAGATAGAATAGCGATTGTTGCTGGTTTGTCTAAATTTTATAAAGGTGAAAATGCTTTGGCCATCAGTATTGGTACTTGTATTACTTATAGTTTTTTAGCCAAAAACAATGCATTGCGCGGTGGTGCTATTTCTCCAGGTATACACATGCGCTTACAATCGTTACATGAGCATACGGATAACCTGCCGCTGGTTTCTAGCCGAGGATATGATTCATTAATGGGTTTTGATACTGAAACATCCATTCGGAGCGGCGTGCTGAACGGAATGACCGCTGAAATTGATGGAATGATCGAACGCTTTGAAGAACAGTATGGTAAAGTTAACGCAGTTTTAACTGGAGGAGATACTCGCTACTTTGCACGGCAGTTGAAAAAGAAGATATTTGCCGATGAGTTTTTTGTACTCAAAGGCCTTTATGCCATATTAGAATATCATGATGCGTAGATCAATAATAATTTTCATTCTCACTTTGTGCTTGCAACCAGTATGTGCTCAAGAGAACTCTCCATATTCCAGATATGGAATTGGCTTATTAAAGGAACAGGAAAATATTGCCAACAGAGGAATGGGTGGTACATCTATTGCTGATGCTTCTCCTTTGCTTATTAATAATTTAAATCCAGCAAGTTTTGCCAGTCTGCAGTTGACTACCTATCAGTTAGCTATAGAAGGCGCGAGTTTTACCGTGCGTAATAATACTGCCTCTAACCGAACCGGTGGTGCCGGTCTTTCTTATATGAATGTGGGTGTGCCTTTAAAAAAGGATAAAGCAGGTTTAAGCTTTGGTTTATTACCTTTCTCTCGTACAAAATATAATTTACAAGACAATGATAGTGTGCCAGGCGTGTCTCGTGTACTATATGATTATTTTGGCGGCGGTGGCTTACAAAAAGCTTACGTTGGAGCCGGGTATAAATATCAAGGATTTTCTATTGGTGCGACCTTTGGTTATGTTTTTGGTAATTATCAAAACAATGTACAAGCAACATTTGTAGACTCATTACGTATCTTGACTACAGATATTGTTAATCGTTCTATAGTTAATGGTATTACATGGGAGTTTGGGGCAATGTATGAGCTTAAGATTAAAAAAGATAACTTTCTTAATTTTGGAGTGACCTATTCGGGTAATAGTAATCTAGATGCTTCTCGTGATAAATATTGGTTCTCATCTTTGGGTGGAGTTGATCAAGGAGGTTACTCTTATGCTGCTGATAGTATAGAGGGGGAAAAAGGTACAGTAAAATTACCATCAACCATTTCATTTGGTCTTATGTATGGCAAAGGTACTCAATGGAAAGCGGGTGCAGATTTTATCCGTTCGGATTGGAGCCAATACCGTTATTACGATCAGGTAGATTCCTTTCAGCAGCGCTATACCATTCGTACAGGTGTTTCTTATGTTCCGGATGCCAATGATATTAGAAGCTTTTGGAAGCGAGCTACTTATCGTTTAGGTGCTTATTATAATTTAGAAGCGCTTTCGTTAAATAATACTCAACTTGATTCTAAAGCTATTACGGCTGGTCTTGGCATGCCTATTGGCCGTGTGGCTAAGCGCGGTGGTATAGGACAATTGAATATTTCTTATCAGCTAGGACAGCGTGGTGAGTTAACGAATAATCTTGTTAGAGAGGCTTATTCTCGCTTTGCCGTAGGTATTACAGTTAATGATAAGTGGTTCCTTAAACGTCGTTATAATTAAGCAGTTTCTTTCATATTGTTCTACACTTGCTTTTGTGTGTTTACTATTTGCATCATGCGAAGGAGATATAAGTACCATCAATGAACAAATCATTAAGCAAGACGTGAATCGTGAGCGTGCAGAAGATGTAACCATCATATACAG
>CALIIL010000161.1 GCA_938017685.1 uncultured Chitinophagaceae bacterium | reverse complement strand
AATGAGTAAACTCCTAAAGAATACTTTCGGGCTTTATTTAAAAATCGTTTTCTGCTTTAACAGGTACACCTTAGGAATATATTTTACTAATTTAAAAATTATAGCACTAAAAATAAGGCGTTTTTAAGGGCCGACTAAATAACTCAACAGGAAACTCATTACCATCACAATAGAACTCAGGATAAGGCAGGAAGTCAAAAGGTGAAACATCAATAACTCTCACGGTCATATATCCTGTACGTTTTAGATTGATATCAATAGGACAATCATTTCCATTAATACTTTGTGCCCCGCGTATCTCACCCGGACCAAAATAATATTCTCTTGTACCTATTGGCTCCCATTCAAACCAGTAACCTCCTTTTACTTTTTCACTGGTAAATAATTTCATATCATAAATCGCACGAGCACTATCCATCGTTACCACCGGACTAACTTCAGTATTTACACTGCGACCATCCTTAAATAGCCTTAAGTCCACATTAGGAATAGGCGTATTGTCGTAAGCATCTCTAATATTTCCATAAATATGCACATCACCTACCACTTTTCCTCTACAAGAAAATTGTGTTATAATTACGGTGGATAGAAATAATAAGTAAGCTATATTTTTCATTAAGAATGGATTGATTGGGACTTTAAAAGTACAATTTTATTTAAACCAAGAACTATACATCTTGTAATTATTAGCAATTCTATTTATTTCACCTTTGGTTAATTCGGGCGAAATATCCTTTACCTTCTTAGCAGGAACACCAGCATATATGCTTCCACTCTCACAAATAGTATTTTCTAATACAACGGCACCAGCCGCAATGATTGTATTTGATTTTACAACTACATTGTCCATAACAATAGAACCCATACCAATCAATACATTATCTTCTATCGTACAACCATGTACAATAGCGTTGTGACCAACCGACACATTATTGCCCATAATAGCTTTTGTTTTCTCATACGTGCAATGCACTACCGCTCCGTCTTGGATATTTACTTTATTACCCATGCGTATGCTATTAACATCACCGCGCAACACTGCATTAAACCAAATGCTGCACTCCTCGCCCATAATCACATCCCCTACTATGGTCGCATTGGGAGCAACAAAGCAACTATCAGGGATTTCTGGATACACATTTTTTACGGGGAGTATTACTGGCATAATCTATTATTTATGAGCGAATTTAAAGGATAATAAACTTCTTTCAACTCAATAGAAATAAAATGAATGCTATGACTTATCCTTTTTGAAAGTAAAATATTTTTGCAATAAATAATTAAGCGTCAGCACAATGACCGTTGAAATAATTTTAGCCGCTGTGGGATGCATATCAAACACAACAATGAATAATTTAAAAATTAAATAGTCGCTTAACAAGCCTTGTAACACAACTAAGAAATACTTTGTGAGCTGCTTTGCATTTTGTTTTTTTGGCGCGCTGATAAATGCGAATGTCTTGCTTAACCAAAAACCAGTGGGCACTGTTAAAACAAAAGCAATAATTAATGCAACCGTATAACTCTCAAAAGGAAATGAAAAAATGGTGTACATTTTTTCAGTCAACAACACTTGATAGAATAGTACAAATAAGACAATATTCAACACTGTATTACCAGCACCAACTGCCAAATAAGCAAAAATCTCATAAGGCATCAGTTTTTTAAAAAACGGATACACCCATTTTAAAACCGCAGATATTATTTGTTCAACAAAGCGCATTTTATTTCTTTTTATACTTATTAATCAATACCTCTAAGTGGCTCATATACCATTCCGCCAATTCGGGCATAGGCAAGCCTTTGGCGGCGGCATAATTCATATCTTCAATTTCTTTGCGCTCATCTGGATTATCTATCAAATGACTAACAGCTGCTGTTAGACTTTCGGCATTATCTATTTCAAAGTATGCTCCACCATAGCCTTCTTCTTCAACCACACGTTCTAAATCATCAATCTTAGGTAAGATGCAAGCACGTGCGTAGCTGCCTGCCTGATGCAATATGCCTGAGCTACCGGTTGTGGTATTATAAGGGAAAATAACGAAGGTGCTATCTTGGAATATTTTAGGTACATCTTCCTCAGCCACATAACCTGTAAACTCTAAGTTCTTCACGTGAGCATATTTTTCTTTTACTCCATCAAGGTATCCTTTTACATTCGGATTATCGGTCCCTGCAACGGTTGATGCAAAGCGTAGATTTGGATATTTCTTCTCTAGCATTTCGGCCGCTTCAATCATAACTTCTACTTTTTTATAGGTGCCAAATTTTCCAAAGGCCATTAAGTTAATTGTTTCAAGTGGCTCCGGTACGGGAACACGTTCTGGCAAATCAAAATTGCCATGCGGCAGTAGAATTACGTTATCCGTTTTATACTTTTCATTTAATATATCAATGTATTGAGAAATCGTTACGCCTATCAAATCGGCCTTTAATAAGAACTCTGTAATCTTCTTTCCTATCCATAAAAGCAACTTACTAACCCACTTACTTTTAGACATCCCAATGCTTTCTAAATCGACCGTTTCAGTAATATTATGAATAAGCACAATCGTAGGAATACGAAACAACTTACACAACCAAGGCAACATCAATCCTAAAGCTGAAGGAATTTTACGCTCGCCAAAAGTCATAAATTGCAAATTAAAAATAACCGCATCCGGCTTGAGTTTAAGCACCTTTTTCAAAATATTAAATACGGTAAAATAACTGTCAAACTTCCAACAGGGCACTATGTTTAAACCGTCCATGGCATAACGTTCATAATCATCATTATTCTCCAAATGATTAGTCAAGATATGTATTTTTTCAACACCTTCTTTACCAACAAAACTTCTTGTGAGGTGATAGCCATACTCATTTAAAGTAACTTGACTTGGCGGATAGGGAGATATAAATGCTATGTTCATTTTATGTTGTATTTTTTTTCTTCAATAAATTTCATTCCATCAATGCGCCAATGGTCGCCTTGAAACAGCAAGGCAAAAGCAACTTTGGATTTAGTATAATAAGGTTCTTTATCTTTTACAATATACTTTAATATTACTTGGGTATCAACGCCCACACATACCAGCGCATCCCAACTCCAAGACTGCAAGACTACATCGTGAGATATATCCTCTCTAATAATATTTGGCGCCTGTAATAGATGCTTGTTCTTACAAATGGATTTAAAAAAATCTTCTGTATAATATTCCTTACCCCGCTCTACATCATTAGTACTGTACAAATGATTTAGATGCGCCCATAGATTGCTATAATCAGCCTTGAATTGCTCTTGCGCTTCTTCACTTATATCAACTATTGTCTCTGCTGTAAGCTTGACTTTACTCGTATGTACATCCGCTATTTCATCTGTTTTTACAAACGTGGGCAACACAGTTGTTTCTTGCCTTGATACAAATACAACCACAGCCAATATGGCGAGCACGACAAAAAAGATATGTACTAAATACTTAGCCACTAGAGAGATGTAATATTTAAAGTGTTAGAGCTTGTACTGTTTACTGATACACTAATAGCAAAAGGCGGCTTATAAATACTTGGCATTGTCAATCGTATCATGCCATCTAACACACTAGTTTCTATTCGTGAAGTCTTTGCATCCGCCGTACTAATATTAAATACTGCCTTCGTTCCTTCCGCAACGGCATTACCGTATTTGTCTTTTAGCTTATTGGTCATAAATGAGCCTGGCTTGCTTTCATCCTTCATTAATTGAATACTCACAACAGAACCTGCTAATACGTAATAAGAAGTTTCGGGTGCATCTTCATCAGAGCGATAGATAGCCGTTTTTGGAGACAAGCTTTTCCATTTCTCAATAACATATATATTGGCATCTTGTGCTAACAAATTACGATGCTCATCTACGGTATAAATGAGGCTTTGCTGATTTAAACTACTATCCGTAATAACCGTTTTAGGCGATCGATAATCTTTCAACTTAGATGATAGATTAGCGCTATGAATTAAATTAAACCGCTTGCTTACAAATACATCCTGCTTAAAAGTCAAGACTAAGTGCGCTTTCCCTTCAATAAAATTTGCATCTTTAGGTAACTGCATCTTCAAGCTATCACCATTTAATTTAAAATTCAGCACAATAGGTTGCACTGCAGAATACAGCAGACATTGTTCTAGATCTTCTAATTCATTGGCAACAAAATATAAAACCTCTTTAGATTCAACAATACCTTTTTCATTGAGCCAAACCACCTCTTTTGGTTTCTCTTCGCAAGAAAACAGCAGTACTAAACTCAATATGTATATCAACTGTTTCACTATTGTATATAAATTTCTTGCGCCATAAAACAATGTGGAACTAAGACTAAACCTTCATTCGATTGGGCTGTTGCATCTTGTTCCAGCGGCAATACCTCACGCTCGCCACCATTAATAAATACTTGTACCGGTATATTTAGAATTTCAATATTCTTTTTTTCATAGGCATGTTTAAAAGATATATTCATTCCACTACGCACCGCACGGTCATGGACAAATAACTGTGTATTTAACACACGACCCACTTTATCCTTCTCTGCAATTAACACAGCAGGCATACTTATATCGGTAGATAGTTCATTAAACATAGATGTATTAATAGTGACATTCTTGCCTGACGAATTTACTGCATAAGTTGTAATCCCACCATGTATATACCCCCGTTCGCTCACATCTGTTTCTGTATAAACTACAATGTTTTTTATTTTCATTGTGTCTATTGCGGCATTAGACAATAATGGAATTTTAAAGTAACTACTAGACTTAGGCGATAGATTATATTGAAAGTCTAATCGAGGATAAAATATCTCTGTCTCACCGCTTTCAAAAGTCACTTTAGCCTGCAAGGCAAAGTTGACTGGAATATTATCGGCATTTAAAATTTCGCCGCATAAATAGGTTTCTGTTTCATCACGCACACAATTCATTTGCTTAAAGGCAGCAAATGGTTTTTTTACACGATCATCTTTCACCGTAGGAAAACTACTAATTACACGCTTACCCATTTTCTTAAAGAGCGTAACGTTATAACTCATCATTTGCTCCTCGGGTATTTCGGCTTTAAAAACTGGCGGAATGATATACCAATCCGAATTTTCTTTTACCAAATGAAGAGTGTCTATTTTATTTCGTTTGCCCAATGCAGTATTCCATCTAATTTTTACCTCTACATCACTTTCGTCTTTAGTCGTTTTTAACTCCCGGATACTTAAGCTATCCAACTTCGAAAATGATGGCACCAAACCACCATCCTTAACTGATTTCTCTAACAAGTATTGATCCAAGGTGTAAGTAGGATCCGGCTTGAAAAAATGAAAGGCAGTTTCAAACTCTTGGAAGTCTAAATGATTATAATAATTTTCAACTGTTTCTTTAATAGTCGCTTGTTCGTTTTTTAATAAAATCTCAACTATTTGCTTTGAAATGAAAAAAGAAAAGAAGAGCAAAGGCATTAATGAAGATGAATACTTGACCCATTTAGGATATACATCATCATGATTAATTACTTTATCAAAATACTCTTCATCCTTAAAGTAGCGTAAATAATAAATCGATAATAATAAACAAAGAGCCAAAATAGTAACTGGCAATATCCCCCAGAGCTTCTTTAAAATGGGGGCCATCTTTTTAGGTTGTACTGGTTTAATAGTTGAGATATTCCCTTTCTCCCAAACCATAATACCATTCTCTAACCGAATAGTGCGGCTCCAACCGCTGTAATATAGAATAGGATCATAAAACCGATCATTGCTAAATACATACTTGAGATTATATTTTTCTGCTTTTGCTAAGAAATCATTTAAAGAAGCCAAGCCTTGCTCTCCCGCAAACTTTGCATTTTCTAATCGTTCAACCGCTCTAGAAGTTAATTCGGGCAGCCTCCTTGCAGAGTGGTAATTACCATCTACCGATGCAGCTAAAGAATTCGTACTTAACCAAGCCATTTGATCTCCAAAACCCAAGGTAAGAAATCGCCAACGTATGTGGTCATCTCGATTTAAAAAATTAAGAATTGGTTTTATCTCAATAGGATTTGGCTGCAATGGGCGAAACGAACCTAAATGGAAAATGAAAAGTATAAAAACTAAATACGCGAAGCCAGATATGCCCGCCAAACTGAAATGATAACGTGCGCCAATCTTTTTGACCCAAAAGGCTTTTACACTTCCATCTAAAAAAGAGTAAATGAACTTGGCCATAAAGGGTATAGCAATGATGGCAGCCCAAAAGCCAAAACGATCTAGGGTTAATATATTAAAGGCATTTTCGCCTAGCATTAATTTAGGAATAGGTGTAGTTCCGCCACTACCCAACAATAAGCAAAGAAAAAAGGAAACCGCCCAACCTATATTCCTACGCTCTTTTGTAATAGAATAGGACACTGCAAATATTAAGGCAATAATTAATGCTAATGGAATAATATAAAAAATCAAACCCGATGATGGATGCAGAAAAAAGCTATCTCTCGAACCATGCGGGATAGACACCTGCGCAATTGGATCATTTTTACTCCATTGCCAATACGGGAATAGCAACATAAGCGTGAGGTTAATTGTTGAGAACCCAAAGAGTAAAATAGACTTCCACTTTTTTAATGCCCGAAGTACAATAGCTTTTACATACAAAAAAAAGTTTTTTGGTTTAACCTCCAGACTGTCGGCCAACGCCATAAATATAGTTGGCGCAATAAAGAACACCATACCAAAAATAGCTGTAACATGATGCGAACAAACCACCACTGCAATAAAGCTTAAAGCCATGACCAGATAAAACCACTTGCGCTTAACTAAAAACTGATATAAAAACGGCAAGGCATTTAAAAGCAGCGCCATACCTGTAATAGTAGGCACCTGGCCGTACACATGCACTGTTTCAATTAAGGCGGATGAAAGGACAGCAAGTAAAGCGGCCACACCTGCTATAGACTTATTAAAGAACAGTTTAGAAAATCGATAAATACCAATAACTAGTAATTCATAAACAGCTATTGCATAAATACAAAACGAAATCTTTAATGGAAAGACTTTACTCAACAAAGCAATACACTGGTGCACCAAAGGTGGGTAGCTCGTGGTCATAAAACCGGTGTACCATCTATACTCATTTGGCTCAAACCAAAAACGTGCATAGTGATCGGCAAAAAACATATGCACAAAAGCATCGTATGTTTTGGGTAATGTAAAGTATAGAATTACACCATGTGTAATTAGCACCAAACATAGAGACACCAATAAGAGTTGCCTCCCAATGGTATCAATTCTCTTATGTTTAATTAAATCTTCCAAGCTTATTATACGTTCAACTCAGGAAATTTTTCCTTGGCTGTTTTGGCAAATACTTTAATCTCTTGCTCATCCTCTTTGCGACAGACCAATAAAGCTTCTTCTGTATTGACAATAATTAAATCCTCAACACCTGCAACAACAATTAGTTTATCCTCTGTTGTTTGTATCGTGCATTTTTTAGCATTGATGGCAAGGCTATGCCTTCCAGAAACCGCATTTTCATTTTCATCCTTTGCAAAGTTTTCCCAAGCACTATTCCAAGTGCCTAAATCACTCCAAGGAAAGTGCGATGGAATGACATGTACATTTTGTGCATGTTCCATAATGGCATAATCGATTGAAATAGATTCGCAACTTTCGTACACCTGGTCAACTGCTTGCTTTTCTTCAGGCGTATTTAGTTTGTCCTTTATGGCATCAAATGATTTATATAGTTCACCTGCATATTGACTAAAAGCTTCTAAGACATCTTTTGTCTTCCAGATAAAAATGCCTGCATTCCATAGATAATCTCCTGCTGCAATGAATGAAGTTGCATCTTTTATATTTGGCTTCTCTGTAAATCTTTTTACTTTACGTACAGCCGCATCGCCTTTTTCATATTGTATGTAACCATAGCCTGTATTGGGATGTGAAGGATTTATACCAAGTGTTACAAAAGCATTTTCTTCGGCCGTATAAGCCAAGGCTTGTGTGCAAGTCTCCATAAAGTGACGTGCATCTGTTATTAAATGATCACTTGGTGCAATCACCAAATTAGCGTCTGGGTTTTGTTGCTGCAATTTAAATGCGATATAAGCTACGCAAGGTGCCGTGTTTTTTCGCTCAGACTCACCTAAAATATTTTCCTTGGGTAAGTTAGGTAATTGCTCAGCCACAATATCAACATACATATCGCTGGTTACAATATAAATATTTTCATTGGGTATAAAACTCAAGTAACGCTCGTAAGTTGCTTGCAACAATGTTTGTCCAGTATCTAATATATCCAAAAACTGTTTTGGGTAATCGCTTGTGCTCATTGGCCAAAAACGACTACCAATACCTCCAGCCATGATGGCTACATAATTATTATTTTGATTCATTTATCCGAATTTTATTTTTTTAGTAAATAGTGCTGCCACAATATATTTTCTATAAAGGGTCAGTAATTGAAAAGGTATTTTTATTGAGTGCTTCCAGTTAAGTTTAGAACCACCCACTTCAGTCCAATGCATTAAGGGATACTCTAGGATACCATTTTGCAAAGTGCTTTTTCCAAACTTCTTTTGAATACGTAAAAATATTTCAACATCAAAAAGCCATGGGGTCATAAATGGTTTATTAAAAATAAAAGGAATTAAAAGGCGATGAAAAATCTTAGCGCCACATTGCGTGTCTTGAAAGTCGGTGCGTAATATTTTTTTGATAAATTTCTTTACAATGGAGCTTAGCAATGAGCGATTATCGTCGCGTTGAATATTAGCTCCCAATCGTTGAATACGACTACCAACAATACCAGCAATATGAGGCATGGTTTCTTTATGTTTTGCCATAGCCATATACTCCTCAGGCAATGTGGCTAAATCGGCATCTAGGAAGCCTAGTAAGTTCATATTGTAGTTTTCCAATACATATAACATGCCTTGGCGCACTGCTTCAGACTTGCCACCATTCTGTGGCATGTCAAACACACATACATTATTTGGGCTTTCTACCTGAAAACCTTTTAATACAGATAAGGTTCTGTCTTTACTTCCGTCATTGACTAGGCATATAAGCATGCTAGGCTCAGCTTTGGCAAAGGCTAGGAATTGTTGAAAAGGAAATCTTTTTTCTTCATTGTAGCATGGCACAATTACGGCATACTTTAACTCTGTGGGTTCATTTTTCATGTATAATCAATATTTTCAATGAGACGAAGCACTTAATCAGAGCGCTACTTTCAAATATAATTTATTCTTATCTCATTCTTTTCTTTTGTACTGAATGTTAGCACAAAGATGCTTCACTTTATAGACAAGAACAGTGCCATTTCGACGAATGGCACAATTTAATCGTTTAACAGATCGAAGAAATAGGTATTCGCAGGAAGGAATATGTACGACAAGCCATAAAATCACTTATTTTTGCAGCTAAGATGGAAGAAGAAGATTTTAAGAACAAGCGCATTTTTATTGTTGATGATGATGCTTTTTGGACCAAAGTATTACTTAAGCAACTCATTGCTCTGGGCTATCATAATATCCAAACTTTTGAGGATGGTCAAGCTTGCTTAGATAACTTAAAGTATGAGCCAGAAGTGATATTCTTAGATTATCAAATGGATGGCGAAGATGGCCTGGCTATTCTTAAAAAGATAAAGGCCTATAATGAAAAAACGACAGTGATATTCTGTACGTCTCAAGAAGATTTAAGTGTCGCTCTTTCTGCTATTCATTATGGCTCTTTAGATTACTTGTTAAAATCTAATATGAATGCTAAGGAGCTAAAACGCCTCTTTGCCAAGTTCGAATAGTTTTCCTCCATGCCTTTTACACTTGCGCATCCAAGTATTTTATTTCCTTTATTAAAGAAGAAGAGTCGCCTATCAGCCACCGCGCTGATTATTGGCAGTATGGTTCCTGATATTGAATTTATTGGACAGTTAGAGCAAAGTCATAACTACGCACACCACTTCCCAGGCATCTTTTTATTTAACATTCCCGTGGGTTTGCTACTCTGTTTTATTTTTCAATTGTACGTTAAAGAAGGTATCATTTATCACTTGCCAGCTTTTTTAAGAGAACGATTTGAATTTGCTTTACATATTAATTGGTTGGATTATGCGCGTAAAAATATTTTGTGGCTAGTTATTTCCTTATTGATTGGCATCTTTTCCCATTTACTTTGGGATGCATTTACACATAAGAATGTATTCATCTTAAACATCATTCCATCCTTAGGCGGCAACATTACGGCTATGGGTCGTGTGATGCCTATTTATCACTTATTACAAATTATAAGTAGCGTTATTGGCTTACTTATATTAGTCTGGGTTGTACTGAGACTAACGCGTACAAAAACGCCAACCGCTTTTTATTCTAAAGGTTATTGGTATTTATTTACTGCTCTTGCTATTGTATTTGGCTCGTTTCGATTTATGGTCTTTGATTTCAATAATACCTTTTGGGATATTGTTGTAGGTATTATGGGCATTGGCTTATATGCCGGCCTTATAAACTCACTGTATTATTCTTTTTGGCTTCGTACACTAAAGAAGGAGGCACCATAGCCGTACTTACGAAAAAGTCTAATTTGGTATTTGCCAACCATTTTTCTAACACGCCATCTTTGGTATAAATAAGTACCAAACTCTTATCAGCCCTTCTTAATGTATGATGTGCATGGATTATTTCGTTAATTCCCGAAAGGTCTATTTCGTTAATAGTGCGCAAGTCCAGATAAACTAAATCATTTTCATTTTGAATAGCTTCATTAATTAAGTCACGTACTTCATCCGTTTCAGTTCCAGTAAACTGCTCCGTAATTCTAATCTGAATTGTTTTTTTGTCAATGTCTTGAATATTAAAATCTACCAACTGAATAGCCATAACCTAATTTTTATGAAATGTACATTAAAGGATTTGTTCGATTTGTTATTTTAATGAAAGATTAAATAATTCTAAACGAAGATCTCCTATACAACGCAAAATTATTCTAAACATTAAAATGCACAAACACATTCATCGATGAAAGCATGCACTTCATCGAGTTTCTGTTAAGTTTATCTGTGTTCTTCATTTGTATCATGCTTTTATCAATACCTTTAATCACAAATTAGCATATTGAAAGCTCAACATAATTTTTTAGCAAAGCATTTACCTATGAATTTTAAGCAGATCATCATGCTCATGCTTTTTGTTTTTTTTGGTTTGAGCAATACTCTTTTTGCACAAAGTGACAGCACATTTAAACTGAGCACGCAAGAGCGCGAGGTCTTCATTACCAAGGCCAATAAAAGCCGCACCACGGAGGATTACAGCAGTACAATAAATTTTCTTGATACTATTTTATTAGCTAACCCTCAAGACGCACCTATTCTATTATATAAAGGCGACGTACTACTACAAAGTAAAAAATTTAAAGAGGCTGCTCAAACAATAAAAAAAATATTACCACTGAATTACAAGAATACGGCAGCAAAAATAAATTTATCCTACGCACTATTCATGCATCATAGACCACAACAAGCATTAGCTTATGCTCAAGAAGCGTATGAACAAGAGCCAAAAAATAAGGGTGCTATTGTAAATTATTTTAATGCATTGCTTTGGAATGTAAAAACGAAGGAAGCGAATGTATTTCTCCAATCACAATACGATAGTCTTAGTAGCGACCAACAATTGATACTACAGGCGCGATTAAATATGACCAAAGGAGATTTCAACAAAGGCTTCTCTTTTTACGACAGTCTTGTAAATAATAGCAACAGCAAATATTATGTACAAGAAAATGCCGAGGTGCTTTTAGGCAAAGGAGAAATAAAAAAATCCTACGCCAGCATGATTGAGAACCGTGCACTATTTACAGATAATGAATGGGCCGCTTACTTTGAAAAATACCAAGCAGCGACTGTTCACAGAGTAGGGACCGAGCTTGTATATTTTAAAGATATTGTAAAAAATATTAGGCAAGAAGCATCTGTTTTTTGGCAGCAAGGCGGTGAGAATAAAATAAAATTTGGCGCTCGAGTAGGCACCTCAAAATTTACCATTGATGGTGAACAAGCATCCAATCTTACCTACGGACAAATAAGCTCGAGACAACGCTGGAACAGCAATTGGAGTGGAGAGACAGCAATAACGATTCAAAATATTGCCGGTGATAGCAATCAAAACTTCCAAACCCTTATTGGCCGACAAGCCATAAAATATCAGCCGCATGATAGACGTATGCTTACCCTATATTATAATTCTGAAATATTAAATTATACTTCAACGCTTTTATCTAGTAATATACGCGCACACAACCTGGGTGCTATTACGCATTTGCTCATAGCGGCGCGCACTGGTATTTATTCTCAAGGGAGTTATGCCTTCATTGGCGATGGCAATAGACGTACACAATGGTTTGGTTCTATCTATCAATTACTCAGAACAGAACCCAATATTAAAGTGGGTTGGAATAATTCCTACTTACATTTTAGCGATGATGAAATTTTTAATTACTTCTCTCCCAACCGTTATTTAAGCACGGAACTATTTGCCGAGATGCAGTATAATAAACCCGAGAGGAAAAATTTATTTTTTAATACACAAGCAGCTTTTGGTATGCAACAAATAGAAAAACTCGATTGGGAGAACGCCTATCGTTTTGAAGCAGAGCTCGGGTTTAATCGAAAGAAATTTGATTACAGTCTGAAATACCAAACGAGTAATGTTGCATTCAATACGGGGACTGGTTATCAATTTGATTGGTTTACCTTTCGCTTTATTTATAAATGGAATTAATGGAACAACGCCCAGTTATTTATTGCAAAGTAGCCAACAAATATATTCAGGCTGACATCTTAGAAGCAAACAAAGATTTAAACTTCTGGAAATTATCTTTTGATGAAAACAAAAGCTTTGACATATCACTCCAATTTATGAACAGTGAAGTTATTGCATTGGGTATTAAAGAAGCAATACCATTAGAACATAACATTTCTAATATTCTAAATATCATATCCCCTTTAAATCTGAGCTATATCCATGAGCTATGCGGAGATGAGCCAGATGAGATAAAAGAAATGCTCGAACTTTTTAAAAGTGAGTTGAAACTAAACTTAGAACCATTACAAAAAGCTTTTAAAGAAAAAGATGCTGAACAAATAAAGTTCTATGCGCACAAATTAGTATCCAAAATAGTTGTCCTCTCCATCCCAGCTTATGATGATTGTAAGTTCGTAGAAAACAATGCAACCGATTGGAACAATCCATTATTCATTGACGCTTATTATAAGGTCATTACGCACTGCTTAATTACATTGTGGCAGGTGAGCGAATAGTCCCAAAAGTCGTTCGTCGACGAAAAATTACCGTTCACCGATAGGCTGTGCTATCTAACGAATACAAAGGATTACAGCGGTTTACGCGAGCTACATTTACATTACAAACAGAAAGAAATGAAAAAAATGTACCGCATACTTCAACTCAGCATTATTCTTAGCCTATTTATTTTACCAAATAAAATAAGCGCACAATCAAGCCCTTTTAACTGTTCATACAGTGCTTACTTATTTCAATATAATGATATGTATGCCTTGGACCTTGCTTCAGGCAGTTCTTACTTAGTAGCAGCGGATGTTACACCAGGTAATATTAATGCCGCCGCTTACAACCCTACCGATGGATATCTTTGGGGCTACCTAAGCACACCTTCAAGTTCTATTGTTCGTATTGGACAGAATTTTGTTCCAACTGTTTACACCATTCCTAATTTACCAACGGGCAATAGATATGTTGGTGATATTGATAGTAACGGAATGTACTATTGTAAAGCAGGTGGAACGACTTATTACAAAATTGATCTGAATCCAAATTCGGCAAATTACTTAAGCTACTTAGGTTCATTTACTTTATCTCAAAATATAGGCATAGCCGATTGGGCTTTTAATGCCGTTGATGGTCAATTGTATACTGTAGAAGGTTCAAGTGGAAAATTATATAGAATTGACCCAAGCAATGGTGTCGTTACTAATTTAGGTTCAGTGCCAAGTCTACAAGGTTTGAGCTATACATTTGGTGCCATATATTTTGATGCTTCAGGGCATCTTTATGCATCGGCTAATCAAACAGGTACTGTATATATCGTTAAAAATGTACAGACGGTAAGCCCTTCAAGTGGTATGATCTCTAATACTTTTTGCTATGGCCCTGCTGCAAGTTCTAACGATGGTGCACGCTGCCCAACAGCTCCTGTACCTCAAGAAGATTGTGTAAACGGTATTGATGATGATGGCGATGGCTTGATTGATTGTGCTGACCCTTCATGCTCAGGTGTAGCTTCTTGTCCTGTTACAGCAACACCTGTAGGTGGCGGAAACCAAGGCGGTCTAGAAAGCAACGGACGTCTATCTCAACAAATTAATCAACGTAATTACATACGCAACAAAACGAGCTACACCTTCGATAGCAAGGCTGCTCCAACATTTACTAAAGCAGTATCTAAGACTGCCGGTGGCGAAATAAACTTACAAGACTTAATTCCAAGTACTGCAATAAATGGCACAACGGCCATTGTTTCTTCAGCATCTGATTTAATTAAAATTACAAATGCTACAGACATCCTATCGGTAGATTATATGCAAGATGGCGAGCCAGTTGCAGTAATATTAGCCACTAAAACTGAAAATGGAGTATATGAACATACTAAATATATCTGTGATCGCTTACTAGGTGCTGAACTACTTTCTGTATCTACTATTACAATTAAAGAGCAAACATTTATCAAGTCTATTATTAAAAACAATGACGGTTCAGTAGAGTTTGTATTAAGTTTCTCAGGAAGACTAATTAATAATGATGACAATTTTGAAATAGAAAGCCATTGGAACATTGATAAATATCAAGCCAACGAAAGCTATTTTAATTTTCAAATTTGGACAAACAAAATTGATGACCTAATTACATTAGGAGAAGCTACGATTGATTTATTAGACCAACAAAAAACTATCACAAACTATAACAACTCAACACCTCCACCTGTATTTGTAAAAAAAGGAAAGTATAAAAACGGTGCATTAGAGCTTGAAGTAATCAATACTAACTTATGTAAGAAAATAACATTCGATGCCGGGTTAAAACGTACAGAAACAAGCCCTACAGAATTCATGAACGCTTCAATAGAATTATCAAAAGACTATATGAATTTCATGAGAATAGAAACAGGAAAACTATTTGATATCGGGTTTAGAATCGAAAACGATATGAACGCAACGGCCGATGATTTATTCATGTCAGACGGACCTTGGGGCATTGATGATGCTACTCCAGGAACAAACATTCATTCTTTCATAGTCAATGAGAACGAAGAAAACGATAATGAAGAAGGTTTCTCAATTGAAAGAAATATCGAATTGAACGCAAGTACTTCATCTTACCTATCTGTATACAGAGCTTTCACACCTCGCTTTAAGAGTGTTGATTTATCAGACTATAATACATTAGAATTTGATGCAGCAGGAACTGGTCAATTAGAGATTACAATCATTAAAAAAGGTATAGACAGCTGGGACAAACAGTTCAAGACTAGCATTACGTTACAAGCTAATGATCAACATTACTACGTTCCTTACCAACACTTTACATCAACTACTGGTGAGATGATAGACCTTAGTGATGCTGTTTCTATCGTATTTACCATGGCGTCAGATGGTGTTAACACTGTAACAAAAGAATTAAACTTAGCGAACTTAAACTTCTCACATCAAACAGACATTATCCCAACAGGTATGCTATCTAATAATAAAGTAATGGTTGCTCCTAATCCAATGACAAGCGAAACAGCAGTATACTTTAACTCGGATGTTGAAGCAACTACAACAATATCAATATACAGCACAACTGGCAGATTAGTTAAAACACAAACGATTGAAGCAGTAGCTGGCAGTAATAAAATTAGCCTTTCAAGAGAGGGTATGAACAACGGATTGTACATTCTGAAGTTGAATAACTCAACAACGAATTACGAAACAGTTCAAATCGTTTTGCAGTAATCTACATTGTAATTTCAAAGGAAGAGCGACCCCGTATTGGGGTCGCTTTTTTTTGTGTTTTAAGGTAATGGGTATATCCATTCAATTTTTAGTTTGTATCTAGACAAACTTATTTATTTTTTGCTTAAAAAATATGAAAGCTTAGTTACAAACTATTCTTAGAAGGATAACGATTAGTATATGAAAAGTAGGCGATTTCGAAACACAAAATTTTCGGTCAAGCACAAAGTTTGATACGAACCGAAACCCTTGATTTTATTTCTATTCCGCCTATTTTTTATATACATTGTTACCTGCTGGCTTTATTTTTTCGTTCGTCTTTGAGCGTTGGCTAAATTGTAATTGGTTCTTCGGTTATTATTTTGTTTAAAATTATTTCCAACTTCTTTTTAATGTCAATGATTTCGGTATTCAGTTGAAATATTCCCAACTCTTGATTTCTCTTTTTTTCGATGTCTAAATAAGCACCAAAATCAAAATTTATATTATCTATTTTGTTGTAGTAAAGATTTCCTATTTGCTTTTTTAATGAATTTTCGAAATTTGGAAATTTCAAAGTTGCAAAATCATACGATTTCATTTCTTTCATCTTTGAACCAATTGAAACATTACCACATATTTTTCGCATAATCCTTGAGTTCATAAAAGCGGTTACAAAAATCATTTCATCCTTGGATAAATGCTCGAGTCTATAAAGACCTTGATTATGTTGTCCTTCTCCATAATAACTAATATCATAAAAACAGGTTATTCCAACATATTCTCCTTTTTTGCCTTTAGAGGTTCTATTAATTAATAGAATACAATCTTTTTTTAGATTGTTTGAAGTTGGCATTGAGATTTTCTCTATCGGGTTGTAGAAACCTTCATCTGAAATGTTAGTAGGTGTTACCCATTTTAAAGTTGAATTTGAAGCATTAAATATTCTTGTCTTAGGAGTTGAACCACTTTTAAATTTCGATGCGTTAATTTTGGAAAAACCATTTTTATAGTTCTCTATTAGATGATTTTCTTCTTTGTATTTTTCTGTATATAAACCTGTGTCTATTCTATTATTTGACCGCAAATCACATTTTTTAGGTAACGAATAACTAAAACCTGTTTTTTGGTTGTTTCTTAATTCTTGATAAACTATTTCGTCTATTTTGCTTTGACGAAGTTCAATTTGTTCTTCTTTGTCAATAATGTTTTGGGTGAGCAATGAAACATATTTTTCAATCAACTCAGGGCTTTTATGATTTTTAGAAGTCGGAAATGGAATCTTTAAATCTAGAAGATTTTGCCTTTTTGCATTTTTTTGTGTGCCACCGCCTGAAGTTAAAACAGTTAGGTAATCAGTACCATAATCAAGCAAGAAAAAAGCAAAAGCATAATATTTTTTATCTTCTTTAAATTTCAAATAAGATATACCACCATTTAAAATACCATTGAAATCTTTATTTACTAATGTGATTTTTCCAAGCGAAGCATTTCGACTTACAAGAACATCACCTTTAGAAAGTTTCTTTGAAGAGTCATGGTATATAAAGGGAGAAATTCTTTCACCTTTTGTTTCGTTAATTATACATTTTCCCATATTTGAAATGGTTATGTAGCCTTCCCCAAATTAGGACAGTGCTAAATTCGACAAAATTGGATTGCTAGCCTCGGAAAAAGTGTCAAATTTTAATTTGATACTTTTTCTGAGGAAAAATTCTCGAGGGCTTTTGTCTCCTAATGATTTGTGCG
>CALIIL010000160.1 GCA_938017685.1 uncultured Chitinophagaceae bacterium | reverse complement strand
AAAGTTTAAGTTAGTTACTGCTTTATGCCAAATGCCCAGTACACAGTGAGCTTTAGCATTTTTAGGGTTTAATCTAATTGCCTTTTCAGCATATTTTTTTATATCTCGAGATGCTGCAACTTTTTCTTTTTTGCCAGCAATGAGTGCCATACGTCCCATCGCTACTGCAGTAACGTAGTTGGCAGTCGAGCTAGACGGTGCAAGTTTTACTGCTTTTATAGCATATGCTTTTGCCTCTTTGAAATACTTTTTCTTCATGCTAGATGATGATTGTCTGTTACCTACGCGAGAGCTCATAAAGCTTGCACCACATAATGCACCAACGTTATTTCCTTCTTTAGCTATTGCTTTTTTGTAAAAATCTAATGCCTCAGTTTCTTTCATTGCCTTCATGGCTTTATTGCCTTGTTGCACAAGTTCTTTGGCTGATTGCGCAAAGCTTGAAATGCTTAATAGAATAAAGCATGTTATCATAGTAATGTTTCTCATATAATTTCGTTTATCGCTTTAAAGATACATTAAACAAAAAAAACGCTTAACATATTATGTTAAGCGTTTCATGTAAATATTATAAATATTATCTATCGTATAAGTAATACGGTACCTTGTTTTTGTACACGAATTCCGTTACTACATTCTCCATCAACCATCCAAACATAGTTATCGGAAGGTGCTGGGATATTATTGTGATTTCCATCCCATTGGATATTAGGGTCAGTTGTTTCAAATACTAAATTGCCCCAACGGTTATATATTCTAAAGTAATTTAAGGTTGAAATATTCTTATTCATTAAGCCATAAAAACGATTATATTGAATATCACTTACGGGGTTAAAGGCATTAGGCAAATGTAAATCAGTACATGAGCTAAACACATATACACTATCTAAGTCTTTACAGCCATTACTATCATTAGTAACTTCTAATATATAGAATTGTTCATCTAGTGGTTCAACTCGTGGGTTAGCACTGGTTGATAAATCAAGGTAAGTAGTAGGTTTCCATTTGTAGCTAAATTCTGGACCATAACTCATCTTAGGACCTCCCAGTGTTGTGTATGCACCATCTGCAACAAAGCGATCTTCTCCCGCATCAGCAATTACTTGACCAACAGTAACCGTTACAGCCGAGTCGTAAATACAACCACCACTTGCATATTCAAAGGTTACATTATAAGTTATTGTTTCTCTTGGAAATATAGTTACAGTTTCAGTATCACCTGTTGGAGGTAGCATATTATATATCGGATCCCACTGAATACCAGTCAAGCCAATACCGTTACCAGTAATTCTCACAGTATCGCCCAAGCATATTAAAGTATCGGCTTGTAAGAAAGTTTCAGGAATTGGAATAATCGTAATAAGCTTACACTCTATTTGCATAGTTGGTAATCCTTCATCTGCCACAAAAAACACATTGTATTGTCCAGGTGTAGGATAAGTTACTGCCGGCGGCATTTGCGAAGTTGATGAAAGTACATTGGGCACGAGGCAACTGTTGTACTCTAAGCGAGACAAAGAATTACCATCATTATTAGCTGTAAATGCAAATACATTGTCTCTGCTTCTTAAAAAGTTCGTTATGTATCTAGGTCCGTCTAAACCAGCAAAGTTTCCTAAATCAGTTTCTACAGGAACGTTAGTCAATGACCCTTCGAAGGTTAATTGTACAATTTTGTCGCCATTTTGATTTGTAACATAGCCATACCAATTATCACAGTCTCTGATCATAGAAATATCGCGAGGTTCATCGAATATCCCACCGAAGTTCCCTAAGTTAGTTGGTACTGGAGTTGGGTTTAATAATGAAGGACCGTAATCAAGTCTTACAATAGATGATGTAGCCGCATTAACTGTAAACAGGTACCAATCCGTTCCATCAAAAGAAGGCCAGAAACCGGTAGGAAATGAAAGAGCAAAGCCAGGGTTACCAAAATTATTAACTGTTGGTACATTGGTAAGTGAAGTGCCAAAGTCTAATTGGTATAAAACGCCATTAAACGACATGGTAATGGCGTGCCAATTGCCCGCCTCCTCAAATACATATATATCTTGTGGTCCAAATACTTGGCCTCCTAAATTACCTAAATCAGTAACGACTGGAACGTTCGTAAGAGAATTACCAAATTCAAAACGTATAATTTGAGAGTTGGCAATGGGGCCTGCCGTTGCAAATCCAAACCAATCATCGCCTTGTTGTACAAACCAAAAACCTCGAGGTCTTGAAGAAATAATACCTCCAAAATCACCCAGGTTAGTTGCAGCAGGAGCATTAGCCAATGAGGTGCCAAATTCGTAGCGTATTAAATCATTTGAACCACCTTCATTCAGGCAAAAAATAAATTTATTTACACTGTCATCAACTAAAGCGATAGATGATGGTTCGTCCAAACCTGTACCGGCTGCTATTGAGCTTCCTTGTGGCGTGTTGTTCAAATAAGCTGAGCAAAAGCCCCAATAATAGGAAGATGCTCCAGTAACAGTCGTACTCAGCTGCAGAGGATTATCAACACATACGGTGTCAAATCCTTGTATGATTTGAGCGTAAGAAGTATTACTGAATATCAATAAGGCGGTCAATGCCGTGAGTAATCGTCTCATAAATCTTTGTTATATACTAATACAATTGGCTAAAGTAAGCAATTGCAATGAATAGTAAAAATAGGGTTTTGATAAGTTTTTAACTATTAAATGCAGTGCTTTTTTATAAAGACGAGAATATCTCCACTAACGTTGGCTTTTTGCAACATAAGGTCAAAAGATTTTTCTAATGTGAGCTCTTGAGTTTCTAGTGCTTTTCGCAGTATTTCTTGCCCATTTTCCTGCTGTGTTACAAAGGCCTGTCCCGCATCTATTAAATCTGTTGCTTCCTGAAATTTTTTGTGGTTTGGCCCAATAATGACCGGAATTTTATAAATAGCTGCTTCCAAAATATTATGTATACCCTTGCCAAAGCCGCCACCAACATAAGCGATATTAGCCAAGCGGTATATTTTGGACAAAAGACCTAATTGATCAATGATTAAAACTTGGTTGTTATAATCGATTGATTGAGAATATTTCGAAGCAGGAATTGATGTTAGCCATTTAAAATGTTGGGGCTCATGCGGCACTAATATTACCTTCCAATCATTGTTGATAAACGCTAAGAAATCTTTAATGATTGGTATATCATGCTGCCATATACTGCCACAAATTAATGCCTTGTGTTGGTTGATGAAACCTTCTATTATTTTATCAGAAAAGATGGCCTCTTTATTCTCTAGAACTCTCTCATAACGAGTATCTCCGCTTAGACTACAGTTGTTATGAGATAATGATTTGAGCAAGTCTACGCTCCGTTGGTTTTGTACGAAAAAATGTGTAAAATAGGTAAGACTTTGGCGTGATAAGCTGCCATACCATTTGAAAAAAACTTGATTTTCTCTAAAAATTCCTGAGACTAAGAATACGGGAGTTTTAGCATTAGCAAGAGCACTTAAATGATGATGCCAAAATTCATATTTTATAAAAAAAGCTAATGTGGGTTGCAGTATTTGTACAAACTCTTTTGCTTTTTTTTGGGTGTCTATAGGAAGGTATGTTATGCTTAAGTTTGGGTGTTTTTGAAGGGCATATTCGTAGCCCGACGGTGAGTAAAAACTAAATATATATTGATAATTTGGGTATTCAATTTTCATTTTTTGCCACAGCGGAAGGGCTTGTTCAAACTCGCCAACAGACGCACAATGAAATAATACGCGCTCCTTATCTGGGTCAAGGCTTTTTTTTAATAATGGTATTAAATGTTTTCTACCTAGTACAAAACGCTTAGCTTTTGGATTTAAAAAAGAGGCTATTCTAATACCAAGAGAGTAAAAGAAAATGCCCAGAGAATAAAGCTTTACAGCCATTAATAGTAAGTTTCTTCAGTGATTTTTTTGTATAGTGGGATGTGCCAGCATCCAACTATTCCAGTCAGGATATCCAATCGTTCATCATTACCCGGCTTGTCTACATCGTACCAGTAATCCCGGCGCCCTTCTGTAAATCCAACAGATGATTCAAGTCCTAGGCTAAAATTAATTAATCGGTTCGTTGAGTAGAATGTATAACCTACGAACTGTCTTACGAAAAGTCCATTGGTTAATCTATCATAACCTTTCTTATAATCTCCTCTAACTTGAGGTATATTATTGTCTCTGTCAAATAGATTGATCTTGTGCTGCATAAAACCTACACCCGTTTCCACGGTTAAGCCAGAATTAGGATTAGGAGAGAATATGGGTAATATTTTGCCTACGTGCAAGTCTACAGCATAGCCACGTTGATAAATAGCCAAGTTTAATGGACTGCCAAATGAGTTTATAATGGGTCCAGCATCTGTTTTTACATTTTCTAATAAACCAGGCTCTTTAACTTTGCCACCAACAATAAAGCCAATGCCTCCTCCGAAAAGCCAATTTGTTTTTGTTTTAAGCTTAATATTAGCACCTAGTTTAAAGCTATTGCCAAATCGCTTGGCCATATCGGCACCGGGCACATCATATGAACCTTTAACAATTACGTTCCAGATTTGATTAGCTTTAGGCTTTTCCTTTGGCTCATCTTTTATTTGAGCATGACTTAATTGGTAGGAAAGTAAGGCTAGGATTAAAATACAGTAAGCTTTCATTCGTTCCGTAAAGTTAAGCTAAGAAAGAGTGATTTTATACAATATATACTTATTAATTGTACTTTTGCCGCTGTAAAATAGTGTATGAAAAACCTACAAATGGTTGACTTAAAAAGTCAATATCAAAAGATAAAAGCAGAAGTAGATGCAGGAATTCAGGATGTAATTGATAGTGCTGCTTTTATAAATGGCCCTGCCGTTAAAGAATTTAAAGCTTCTCTAGAAAAATATTTAGGTGTAAAACATGTCATCCCCTGCGCCAATGGTACAGATGCATTACAAATTGCTATGATGGCTTTGGGCTTAAAGCCGGGTGATGAAGTCATTACTCCTTCGTTTACATATATTGCTACTGTTGAGGTTGTTGGCTTGCTTGGATTAACGCCTGTTTTTTGTGATGTAGATAAAGAGCATTTTACAATGGACCCGGCGCATATGGAGGCTTTAATTACAGATAAGACCAAAGCTATTGTGCCTGTGCATTTATATGGGCAGAGCGCTCCGATGGAGGAAATATTAGCCATCGCTAAGAAACATAACCTTGCTATTATTGAAGATAATGCACAAGCTATTGGTGGTCATTATACATTTTCTAATGGGAAAAAAATGGCCAATGGAACGATGGGAGATATTGGAACGACTTCTTTTTTTCCGTCTAAAAATTTAGGTTGTTATGGTGATGGTGGTGCCATATTTACAAATGATGATGAGTTAGCTCATCAAATATCCATGATTGCTAATCATGGTCAGCGCGTGCGTTATGTGCATGATATGGTTGGGTGTAACTCTCGCTTAGATAGCATACAAGCAGCTGTTCTTAATGTAAAATTAAAACAATTAGATACTTATTGTGACGCTCGCAGAACAGTTGCCGATAGGTATGACCAAGCATTTGCTAGTAATGAAAAAATAACTACGCCAAAACGATTTGGGCAATCTCATCACGTTTTTCATCAGTATACCATGCTATTGCATGATATTGATAGAGATAAAGTTGTTGAGGAGCTTGTAGCCCATGGTGTGCCTTCTATGATTTATTATCCGATACCTGCACATAGACAAAAAATGTTTGAAGCATTTGATTCAGAAAATGCAAATCTTGAATCAACTGATTGGCTAACACAGCGTGTTATTTCCTTGCCAATTCATACAGAAATGAAAGAGGAAGATCAGCATTATATTATTGAAAAAGTATTAAAAATTATAAAATAAAAAAAATATGAAGGTAGCAATTGTCGGAACGGGTTATGTTGGTTTAGTATCAGGAACTTGTTTTGCAGAAAGTGGTAATAATGTTATTTGTGTAGATAATAATGCGGATAAGGTTAAGCGTCTTAAAGATGGAGAAGTAGTTATTTATGAGCCTGGCTTAGAAGTGCTTTTTGAGCGCAATATTGAAGGTGGGAGGTTACACTTTACAACAGATTTACGCGAAGCGTTTCAAGCAAGCGATTTAATATTTTTGGCATTGCCTACACCTCCAGGAGAAGATGGAAGTGCTGATTTGAGTTATGTTTTGGGTGTAGCCAAAGAAATAGGATTATTACTAAAAGAGTTTAAGACCTATAAAGTAATTATCAATAAAAGCACTGTGCCAGTAGGCACGGCCGAAAAAGTGCATGCAGCAATTGCTGAAAATTATAATGGTGATTATGATGTAGTAAGTAACCCTGAATTTTTAAGAGAAGGAGTAGCTGTTGAAGACTTTATGAAACCAGATCGCGTAGTGATTGGTACAAAAAGTGAAAAGGCCAAGAAGTACATGGAAGAGCTGTATAAGCCCTTTGTGCGTCAAGGCAATCCGATATACTTCATGGATGAGCGTAGTGCAGAGATTACGAAGTATGCTGCCAACTCTTACTTAGCAACGCGTATTACATTTATGAATGAGTTAGCTAATATTTGTGAGCAAGTAGGGGCGGATGTAGAAGTTGTGCGCAAGGGGATGGGAAGCGATACACGAATTGGTAAGCGTTTTCTTTTCCCAGGCATTGGATATGGTGGTAGTTGTTTCCCAAAAGATGTACAAGCATTAGCCAAAACAAGTGCTCAGAATAATTATGATTTTCAAATTTTGGAATCGGTTATGAAAGTAAATGACACTCAAAAGTTGTTGCTGTTTCAGAAAATGAAAGATTACTTCAAAGGAGAATTGAAGGGTAAAACAATTGCTATATGGGGATTAGCCTTTAAGCCCAACACTGACGATATTAGAGAAGCGCCCTCTCTTTATATTATTAAAGAATTGCTTGCAGCTGGTGCGAAGGTTAGAGTGTTTGACCCTGAAGCTATGGACAATGTAAAAGAGCATTATAAAAATGAAGCTGAAATAACTTATTGTAAGAATGCATATGACACATTGCAAGATGCAGACTGTGTTGCCATGCTTACAGAATGGAGTATTTTTAGAACGCCAGATTTTGAAAAAATGAAAGCTGAACTTAAGGCGCCAATCATTTTTGATGGGCGTAATTTATTTGATATTGCAAGTATGGAGGGCAAAGGGTTTTATTATAATTCTATTGGTAGAAATATCGTTTACTCATAAAATCAAACGGATATAATATTTGAAAGCCACCTTTTTAGGTGGCTTTATTTATTTAGGTGTTAATTTAGCAGGGTCTATATGAAAAAAGTATTAATTACAGGAGCAGCAGGTTTTTTAGGATCACATTTATGCGATAAGTTTATTAAGGAAGGTTATCATGTTATTGGCATGGATAATCTTATTACTGGAAACTTAAAAAACATTGAACACTTGTTTGAGTTAAAAGAGTTTGAGTTTCATCATCATGATGTTTCAACATTTGTTCATGTACCTGGTGACTTGGATTATATCTTACATTTTGCCTCGCCAGCAAGCCCAATTGATTATTTAAAAATGCCCATTCAAACCTTAAAAGTAGGTTCTTTGGGTACACATAATTTACTAGGCTTAGCTAAAAGTAAAAATGCACGAATGCTTATTGCTTCTACATCAGAGGTATACGGTGATCCTTTAGTGCATCCTCAAAATGAAGATTACTGGGGTAATGTAAATCCTATTGGTCCAAGAGGAGTTTATGATGAGGCTAAACGATTTCAAGAGGCTATAACGATGGCATATCATACCTTCCATCAATTAGAGACTAGAATAGTACGAATCTTTAATACTTACGGGCCGCGCATGAGACTAGACGATGGTCGAGCATTGCCAGCATTTATGGGGCAAGCTTTAAATGGTGAAGAGATTACAGTTTTTGGTGATGGAAGCCAGACGCGATCATTCTGTTATGTTTCTGATTTAATTGATGGTATTTACAAGTTACTCTTAAGTGATTATGCTCAGCCAGTTAATATTGGTAACCCTAATGAAATATCTCTTAAAGATTTTGCTGAAGAAATCATTTCTTTAACCGAAACAGATTCTAAAATTATACATATGGACCTCCCACAAGATGATCCAAAACAACGCAAGCCAGATATTACGCGCGCTAAAGAAATATTAAATTGGGAGCCAAAAGTTGATCGGAGCGAAGGCCTAAAACTTACCTTAGACTATTTTAAAATGGTTTTAGGAAAATAATAAATGCTTATTCTATTAGCAGTCGTTGGTGCTATTGTATATGCTTATACTTTTGATTATAAGCGTAATCGAGATGCTAAGAAAAATAAATTTTATTATGCGATAATCGTTCTCTTAATCGTAGTCTTCATTTCACTAATCTTCAACCTTCTTCGTTTTACAATATAAAAAAAAGAGAGCTTTTAAGCTCTCTTTTTTATGTGAAATAATATTATATTATTTAATTCCAAAGGCTTTTTTAATCTTAGAAACAAAATCTAATTTCTCCCAAGTAAATAACTCAACTTTTACTTTTTTCTCATTAGGCTTAGCTGCGTTAAATACTTTAGTAACTGTTTTTGGAGTGCGTCCCATGTGACCGTAAGCAGCAGTTTCACTATAAATAGGACTGCGAAGCTTTAATCTTTTTTCAATGGCGTAAGGACGTAAATCAAATAACTGATCTACGATTTTGGCTATTTTACTATCCTTCATATCAACACGAGATGTGCCGTAAGTATTTACATAGAGGTTACATGGTTTTGAAACCCCAATCGCATAAGATACTTGCACTAACACTTCATCAGCTACACCAGCTGCAACTAAATTCTTTGCAATGTGTCTTGCAGCGTAAGCAGCACTTCTATCCACTTTACTAGGATCTTTACCACTAAAGGCTCCACCGCCATGAGCTCCTTTACCTCCGTATGTATCTACAATAATTTTACGGCCCGTTAAACCGGTATCTCCATGAGGACCACCAATTACGAACTTGCCTGTAGGGTTCACATGGTAAGTAATTTTGTTTGTAAATAATTTTTGTACTCTTGCTGGCAATTGTTTTTTAACTGCTGGTATAATTAAATCAATAATGTCTTTTTTGATCTTAGCCAACATTTTTTTGTCAACATCAAAATCATCGTGTTGCGTTGAAACAACAATGTTGTCTATTCTAATTGGAGTGTTGTCGTCAGAATATTCTATAGTTACTTGGCTTTTAGCATCAGGTCTTAAGTATTTCATTTTCTTGCCTTCTTTACGAACGCGGGCTAATTCAATTAAGATTTTATGCGAAATATCCAATGCCAACGGCATGTAGTTTTTAGTTTCTTTTGTAGCATAACCAAACATAATACCTTGGTCTCCTGCACCTTGTGCATTTGCTTTTGACTCAAAGTCATTCTTTTTAGTGCTTCGGTCTACACCTTGATTAATATCCGCACTTTGCTCATGTATTGCAGAGAATACGCCACAAGAGTTGGCTTCGAACATATATTCAGATTTAGTATATCCAATATTTTCTATTACTTTACGCGCAATATTTTGCACATCAAGATAAGCGTTTGATTTTACTTCTCCAGCCAATACTACTTGACCAGTTGTAACCAATGTTTCAACGGCAACTTTGGAGTTTTTGTCATAGGCTAAGAAGTTATCTATGATAGCATCAGAGATCTGATCGGCTACTTTATCTGGGTGTCCTTCTGAAACGGACTCGGATGTAAATAAATACGGCATACTTTTTGCTTTTATATTATAAAAAAGAGCCCAAAGGTAATGTTCTGAGCATTTTTTTTGGCTCTTATTGGTAATTTTATATTGATTAAATTAAATGTCATGAAAATATCAGGTTTTTAAAAATTAATTGAAGCAATAACATAAATTACTTAAATTTATAAAACCAATCTATGAAATGTAATAAAAAACTTTCGTTGCTCTTATTAGTTGTTATGCTCGGTTTGACCAAAGCCGAAGCGCAAACTGCTCAAGACTGTAATGGAGCAATACCAGTCTGTCAAAATAACTATTCTCAAAGTACGGCATATACTGGCGTTGGGTCCACTAATGAGTTAGGGCCTACAAATCAAGGTTGTCTAACAACTGGAGAAAATAACTCCGTTTGGTATATAGTTAATATAACACAGGCCGGATCATTTACATTTGACCTTACCCCTAATTCAGCAACGGACGATTACGACTTTGCATTATGGGATATTACCGATAAGTCTTGTGCTGATATTTCTAATGGCTTACCACCCATTCGTTGTAATTATGCGTCTTTAGCTAATTCTTCGGCCAATGGGGCTACTGGTTTGAATACAGCATCAGCAAGTCCATCATTGGGTGCTGGCGGCCCTTCTTTTAGTAGCTCAATTAATGCTACAATTGGTCAAACCTTCATGATTTTGATTAATAATGCATCTGCATCAACTAGTGGTTATAATTTAACTTTTGGAGGCTCGTCTTCGGTATTGGATAATACAGCACCAGATATTAAGGCGGATACAATAGAAGCGGGTTGCAGCGATCCTACATTTATCAAATTGCTATTAACCGAGAATATTCAATGTAATTCTTTAGCTGCTAACGGTTCAGATTTTTCATTAACTCCTGCAAATGCTACAATAGCTAGTGCAATAAGTACTTCTTGTTCGAACAATTCTAATTTCACTAACTTAATTACAGTTAACTTTTCTAATCCATTACCACCGGGTAATTATACTCTGAACGTTGTTAATGGCAATGATGCCAATACGCTTGTAGATAATTGTAATAATGCCATGCCGGTCAACACTTCAGTTAGTTTTGTAGTGCAACCGCCTGTTCAGGTAAATGTTACTACACAATTTGGTTGTGCCAATACGAGTAATGGCGTTATTACAGCGGCTGGTTTAAATGGAACAGCCCCTTATCAGTTTAGATTAAATAATGGTGCATTTACACCAAACAATATTTTTAGTGGTTTAGGTGCAGGAACTTATACTGTGGCTATTCAAGATGTAAATGGTTGCATTGATGATACCGTTGTCACTTTATCACAATCTGCGCCAATTAATATTACCAATGTAACTGTAACCAATCCGTTATGTTTTGGGCAAACGACGGGTTCTGTAACCATCGTTGCAACTGGAGGAACTCCTCCATTTCAATACACCGTAAATACGCAGGCTTATCAAACAAGTAATACAGTCACTGGCTTAGGACCAGGAAACTATATTGTAAAAGTGCAAGATGCCAATGGTTGTATTGAGGATAGCGTCATTTTTATTTCTGTTCCAGGACAACTCTCTATTAATAATATTGGTATTACCAACACAACTTGTAATCAAAATAATGGTGTTATTACAGGAACAGCTTTTGGAGGAACACCTCCTTTGTTGTTTTCTTTAAATAATGGTCCTGGGCAGTCTAGTGGAACATTCTCCAATCTTGCAGCTGGTTCTTATACCCTCACGGTAACAGATGCCAATGGTTGTGACGAGGATTCAGTTTTGGTTATTCAACAAATAGGAACTGTTAGTATTACATCATTAAATTCGGTGCAACCTACTTGTGCAGGAGGAAATGGTAGTATCGCAACAAATGTTGCTGGAGGAACAACGCCTATAACTTATTCTTTAAATGGCGGTACGTTTGGCGCTTCCAATTCATTTACAAGCTTATCATCAGGTTCCTATACAATAACAGCAATGGATGCCAATGGATGTACTGCAACCTCTACTGCAATATTAAGTTCTTCGGCTAATTTATTTTATTCAAATGCAGTCGTTGTGCAACCTACCTGTACAAGTACAGGTAGCATTTCTGTTCAAGGAAATGGAGGTACAACACCTTATACTTTTGCTTTAAATACTAATCCTTACGCGGCTAGTTCGTCTTGGACTGGTTTAGGAGCTGGCACATATACCGTTCATTTATTAGATGCTAACAATTGCTTACACGATACCATTATTACCTTGACACAAACTCAATCTCCATCATTTACAACGGTGCCAACAACGAATCCTAGTTGTAGTTTTCCTACGGCTGGGGCTATTACAGCAAATGTTACCGGTGGTACACCTGCTTATACTTATCAGCTAAATAGTGGGACAGCAAGTGCAACAAATACTTGGGCAAATCTCACGGCCGGTGTGTATACTATTACAGTTACTGATG
>CALIIL010000159.1 GCA_938017685.1 uncultured Chitinophagaceae bacterium | reverse complement strand
AGCATGCTTGCAAGCGGTTAAGTATTCGCTGTTTTGACTTATTAAGTTTGCTCCCTTCTCTGTGACTGCTCCCAAGCCAGCATTTTGTTGCATATCAATCACTTAGTAATGCAGCCCGGTGCCATTACTTGTAGATAGGCCATCATTATTAAAAATATAGTACTTATTGGTATCGCCCGTAACCGGAACAATCAGTGCACCTTGCTGCGTAGACCAATCGCCACCCAATCCAGCTCCATTAGACATAACATTATGTGTTCTATCAAATACTGTATCGCCTTGTGCATAAAAAATTAACTCCCCGGCGCTGTCACAATAAGCCGCACTACCTTCAGTATATCGCATACCACTATTCGTTAATGCGGTGGCCGCGCCCGAATTAAAATCAATACCAGCTCCAAACTGACTTTGATTGTTATAGTCGCCACCAAAGTACCATATATTGCCTTGCTTTTGTGCACAACAGAACATAGGTAAGAATAGAAGTATTGTAATGAGTTTTTTCATATTGGATTTGATTTTTGGGTTAATCATGGTCAATGATATGATGTAGACGTATGCGCTATGCTAATCGTTGGTAAAAATACTTATTAAATAGAAAGATGCGTGTCTATCTTTTCATTGTTAAAGAATGTAATCGAAATACTAAGTCTGAGCGCGGCTCGATATTATTTTTAAATAATACGAATCGAGTATCTTCGCCATCAACTATTATATGCAGCTCATTTTTATTCTAAGTAAAAGAAACCCATGACCAACAATGATATTTTAAGACGCATCCGTTATCTCTTTGATTATAATGATGTCAAAATGATTGCGCTATTTAAACTAGCCAATTATGATGTAACGCAAGAGCAACTCATTGCTTGGATGCGCAAAGAAGATGACCCTTTAATCGTATTTATTTCGGATAGAGAATTAGCGATATTGCTCAATGGATTAATTATAGAAAAGCGTGGTAAAAAAGATGGACCGCAGCCCGAACCCGAAGATCCACTGAGTAACAATATGATCTTACGCAAGCTAAGAATTGCCTTAGATTATAAAACGGACGACATCCTTGCCTTGTTCGCTTCTATCGATAAAAAGATTAGTAAGCATGAGTTAAGCTCATTCTTCCGTAGCCCTGACAATAATTCTTATCAAGTATTCAAGGATCAATACTTACGTAATTTCCTCAATGCATTGCAAGCTAAGTTGCGACCAGAATAATGCACATCACCTTTACGCCAATAGAACGTTCTGAAATAGACATTGTCTTACAGCTGTTTAAAGAAGCAGCGGTAAGAATAGCCCAAATGAATATTGACCATTGGCAATATTGGCACAATCCCCCAGCAGAAAAAGTTGCATGGGTGGAGGCAGGAATAAAAAACAAAGAATTTTATTTCATTAAAAACAGCGCTGAGATAACCATAGGCATGCTGCGCATGATGGATGAAGATTTATTGTATTGGGGACCACAAAAAGACAAATCAATATACATACATTCCTTGATTGTAAAAGAAGCCTATGCTGGAAATGGCATAGGAGAAATAATATTGAAACAAATAGCCCATGACGCCCAAAGCAAGGGTTGCCAATATTTACGATTAGACGCTGATGCAAAAAACGAAAAGCTTTGCGCCTATTATACAAAACAAGGATTTGAACAAGTGGGTGTCCAAGAATTAACCATATCTTCCTACAATCTTTATCAATTGGTATTAAACCAAAACCCTTAAACAACACCCATGAACCGCACCGACCAACATATTCGATTAAATGATCAGCGCACCTTAGGCTATGCAGAGTATGGTGCGCCAGATGGCTTTCCAATAATATACAGTCACGGTTCTCAAAGCTCTCGCTTAGAAATGCATTATGATATGGCTTTTGCCACAGCGCATAAGCTTAGAATAATAACTATTGACCGACCGGGGCATGGCTTATCGGACTTTAATCCCGAGGGTACTATATTAAGTTTTGCGCAGGATGTTAAGCAGCTCACCGAACAATTAGGCATTGAACAATTTTCGGTGGCGGGCATGTCTGCGGGAGCACCCTTTGCACTGGGCATGGCTTATGCATTGCCTGAACAGGTGCAGCGCGCGGCTATCATTAGTGGCTTTGCGCCTTATACTGCCGAGAGTAAAAAACATCTTTCTAAAGAAGTCAAAGTGATGCTTAACCTAGCCAAGTCCTTACCTTTCTTATTAAACATATTATTAAAAATCCAAGCCAAGCAGTTCATTAAAAATCCAAGCAAGGCCTTGCAATCGTTTCTAAAAATAATGAGCGCGCCCGATCAGGAAGTACTCAAGAGTAAGGCGGTTATGGATATCATAGAACAAATGTTCAAAGAGGCCTTTAGAAATGGAAGCCAAGGAGTAGCTTATGAAATATCCAAGCTATTAGTACAAGACTGGGGATTTGCCTTGAATAAAATAAAAGTACCGGTCCATTTTTGGCAAGGCGAGCTAGATAATAATGTGCCTGCCGCTTGGGGCACTTTAATGCAGCATGAAATACCCCATGCCCAACTAAGCACCTTCCCAGATGAAGGGCATTTGATTATTTTTGAACATGCGGAGGAGATGTTTGTAAGATTAAAATAAAGAGCTTAAAGTTTTGGTCCTGTAGTATGTTGCAAGGCGTTTGTTACGGCTTGCCTGCTGCCTTAAATGCAAGCGCACAAGAAGCCTGCGCAAAGGCTTGGCTGCACCCGCCTGCCGGCAGGCAGGTTCTTGCGCTAGTTGGGCGTTTCGTGTCTTTGTGATTTTTGGTTTTGGGAAAATATGGATTAAAAATAATTTGGGGCGCCTCAAGATGCTTCGCTTAGGCGACGCCTCAATCTTACGCTAGTTGTTTTAGTTGCTATCTGCAACAACTAAAGCTTATCATCCTTAAAGTCACTTTTCCTGGTTATAATGAAGTAAAAATCTAGAGTGCTTTTTAAAAGTAAAAGAAGCACATAAAGCACAAACCCAATATTCAAAGAAAATATTTTCTTCCCTGCAACACTTTCTAAATTGACAAATACAGGATAAATAAAATTTGCCAACAGTAGAAAACCTTGCATAAAGATTAAATAACCAAAACTTATCAAGTTACATGAATACAAGGACAATTCTGTTCCATTTAACTTTCGTCCAACTAAGTATTTTTTGGCTTGATTTATCTTTTGATTGTCAATTGTTAAAAGTAAAGTAAAAGTAGAAATGGTAAACCCAATTAAAATGCTCAATGCTGTTATAATGTTCGCTTGAAAATCAACTGCGTACTTATTATATAAGGCAGTGTCCGAAAAGTAAAATATCACTAGCGAAGCAAGACAAAGCAAAATCCATTCTAGAAAGAAAGCCCAAAGACTTTTCGACTTAAAATAATCAACCAATACTACTAAATATCCCATAACTAAATCTTCTCTGCAATTAAACTCATCCCCTTGAGTAGATCTTTAGTAATCACTTCTCCGGTTAAAGGATTTAAACTAGTAAACACAAATTCTACCTTAGACATAAAAGAAGTGTCTAATACTATATCATTACCTTCAAAATCGCTACCCGAAATTCGAAGTCTACTGATTTCACTTTTCTGGCCTTTAAACTTATTGAATAAATCAATTCCAAACTCTTTAATATCATCACCTCTAGACGCTTTTGCAACTAACTTCACTTCTTCTTTTAAATCTCCAGTCCTATTAGAGAATGACAAAAATTTATCTCCTAAAAGTTTCTTATTAAATGTAACCTCCGCTTGAGTAGTTCTTGCAACTCTGTCTATTTCCTTACGAAAATCTTTGCGCGCTATTAGAAAATGTCTTAAAGTGAAAGCAATCTTTTTCTTTTTTTTCTTTAGATACTTCCTATTAAAGTAAATAAGGTAATTAACTACATTATTTATTGTTATTCCAAAATGGTTTTTTTCTAATAGACAGTATACTTCTTCAGAAGACTTACTTACCTTAATTACAAAATGAGTCTTATTGATATCACCTTCCGACAATTCTTTTGGATTAGGTCTTACTGTTCCTGTTTTTTTATCGATTAAATCAGGTCTGAATTCATTTCGAGCACTTGTAAACAACCCCTCAAAAATTGTTTCTCCATCTGCACCTTCATATTCTTTGATGCTACTTATAAAACAAAACTTGTTTTCCTTTAAATCTAAAAACTTCTCTTTTCTTTTTAACTTTTTAATAAACCCTAATACTTTCCCAATATCATAAAATGGCTCAGGGTCAAGTCCTGTATTAGGGTAATTCTTTTTTATTATGGTAGCAAATATTATTTTGCAATCCTTATTCTTCTTCATACAATTCTTATAATTAAAAATAAAAATAAGTTATATATGCGTAACTAGTATATGCAGCCAAAGCTATTTCCCAGTTAGTTCTAGTTAACAACTACAACTAACTATCTTAAACAAAAGACTACAGAAGCTTAGATACAACCTACCCTAAGACGAGGATGTATTTATTTAGACACCCCTTTAATCCACTCAAATAAATCACTTACATGTGTTAATGCAGTAATTATTGAGAGTACCACCTAGCGCAAGATTGAGGCGCAGTTTAAGCGTTGGCATCTTGCGCGTCACATGCAATAGTACAAGAACCCCCAGCTGATTGGAGTTTAAATGCCAAGGGCATTATAACTTCAATCAGTATTTATAAATCTTATTGCGGAGTAATAGAGTTCGTGGCCGTTTGCAACGGCTTGGTTGCAATCTTGCGCTAATCGTTTCTTTAATCATTCACTTCCCCTTCCCCCTCATCCACCCGTTCCACTACCCAGCCGGTATTATCGAGCAATACACTTACAATAAATCGCTTGTTGGTTTTCTTACTAATCTCATTGGTAAAGATTTGTGGTGTGCGCTGTTTCCATGTAAATTCTTTACAAGTCACTTGTATATAACAGCCAATTGCAGCTGTAATGAGCTCTTGGGGATTAAATCTAATCTATTTGCTTAATGCACCAATAATATAAAACATATTTATATGTATACTTCCTGACTGTTTATTATACATATTTGTATACATTTGCAATACAATACATACTTATATGTATAAATAAATAAGAACATGAGAAACAAAAGAAAACTCCTCATAGAACAACTAGACCAGAAAATGGCTCATTTTAAGCCAGCGCATACGGTTATCGTTCCACAAAAAGGATGGATCAATACGATTAGAACGACCTTAAATATGACAAGGGAGCAACTAAGCACTAAACTTAGCATGACAAAGGGCGCTATCCAAAAAATTGAAGAGCGCGAGGCAAGTGGGCAATTAAGTCTCAATAAATTAAGGCATGTTGGCAATGCATTAGAGATGCAGTTCGTCTATGGTTTTGTTCCCAAAGATGGAACCATTGAGAACCTAATAAGCAAAAGAGCGGAAAAGCTAGCAACAAAAATTGTTTTAAGAACCAACCAAAACATGCAACTAGAAGATCAAGGGATTAGTCAAAAGAAAATCAAAGCATCAATTTTAGAGCTGACGAATGAAATAAAAAGAGAAATGAGCAAGTCATTATGGGATTAAAAATAAAATACACCGCAGGACAAACGCCTTTAAATGAAGATGAACAAGAAGGTCTAAAAATAAAATCGATTACAACCCAACAAGAGCTAGACGAGTTTGAACAATTAAATATTGAAAAGGCCCTGCAATGGACCTTAAGCGTGCATTTGAAACAAGAAAAAATAATGACTGAAAAATTCATAAAAGACTTACATAAAAAAATGTATAGTGAAGTTTGGAGCTGGGCAGGCGACTTTAGAAAATCAGATAAAAACATTGGAATTGATTGGACACAAATTGCAATAGCCTTAAAAAAACTAATAGACGACACCATATACTGGATAGAACACAAAACCTATTCGCCAGAAGAAATTTCGATTAGGTTTAAACATCGGATTGTAGCCATACATTGCTTTCCCAATGGTAACGGGAGACACTCAAGATTAATGGCTGATATATTGATGGAATATATCTTCGATAAAGAAGCGTTCAGTTGGCACAAATCTAATATGGTCAAAGCAAACGAAACAAGAAAATCCTATATTAAAGCACTTAGAGAGGCAGATAAGGGAAACATAAATCCGCTCATTGCATTTGCCAAAAGCTAAAGTCCATCCTTACCCACCAACGCAAAAGTTTGAGGCAGAACCAAGAGTGCAAGTATCTTACGCTTCATAATAAGTCGCAAACTCAAACAAAACGAAGAGCATCTCCCTTTTAAAAAAGCTAATTAATGTATCTTGCCACCCTATCTAAAGGATGGCCATGATGAACAACAATAAAATACAAGATTATATAAAAGAGGTTTTAAGCAACATGCCTGCTGGCTGGTTAAAGCTTACAACGCATAGACTAGACATTTACGATGAAAGTCAAGCAAAAACGCAATTCATTGATCAGTTTACCACTTTATATAAAAATAATAATGCATCCGCCAGTAGTTTAAACAAGCTACCAACGGCTTATGATTACATCCGCTTAGGACATCCATTATCTTGTGTGCTGGAATGGTTCATTGCGAAGTCCAATAAGCTATCTCCCAACAATGTGATTAGCTTCTCATCTCAAACAGCACCTATCCAAGCGATCTTGCGTAAAAACTTATTAGATAATAAAAAAACGCGCATCCTCTATACGGATAAGCTACCCGCTTCTTTTGAAGCAACGCTTTTACAATCGGTTTACGGTTATCAAATGGAGGTACAACAAGTAAAAAAAGGGGCGAGCGTGTCGGCTTTTGAAGGCAGCACTATTTTCATATTAGACAAAGAAGATGTTTGTTCATTTGATATTTTTTCAAACATTGATTTTTATATCAATATCAATGATCACCTGGGTAGTGTGCTCTTAGCACATGGCGCGGCCAGTGAAGAGTATATTTCAGAAATACAACACGTACGTCGAAGAGAAACGGTGGCTATGACACCTATTAATTGTCATGCAGCATTGGCTTTTCTAACAAAACAAACGCCCTTAGATCAAAACAAAAGCGATGTAACGGCCAACAAGGAAAGCGTACTCGCTTCTATTAAAAAAGTAACAGGCACTGTATCTAAACCACTCGTTGGTTCTAGCGGCTTGTCTATTCAATATGCGATTATGATGGGCGCGGTGCATTATGCACAAGAACATTATAAAGGCAAAGCCATCAAATTTATAGTACCTCCCAATTGTTATGGTGGCACCAACGATCAAGCAAGACGAGTGGCTGCCTGCATTGACAATGTAGAAGTGGTAGACTTACCTGTAGATGGTGATAATGACATGGTGCAAAGCGTGGACACCGTTCTAGCTAAGGTTGCACAAGAAGATGCCGTTCCATACATCATCGCAGAGATACCAACCAACCCGCGCGTTGAAGTGCCGGATTTAATTAAATTAAAAGAAGCCTTAGCCAAAAAACGCAAAACAGCCAATGGCGAAACGGCGGTTGATCCGGTGTTTATTTTGGATCAAACTTTTTGTCCAAATGTGCTCTTCCTTGGAGAAGGTGAAATACTATCGACCGTGCGCGCCATTTCTTATGCGAGCGGATCTAAATTTCCAAGTGGTGGAAAATGTACGGCAGGTTATGTAGTAGGCAATAATAAAACGGATGCCTTGATGGAGAAAATAGATGTGCATCTAACACTCTGTGATAATGAAGCAACCAATCTTCAATACGAAATATTGGCAGCGCAATTACCATCAATGAACCAGCGCATTGCTGATGCATATAAAAACACGCGCGAGTTTGTAAACTATATACAAGAAACATTACCAACAGCAAAAATCAATTTTGTATCGGAAGAAATGGCCGCGCAAGGATTTACGCCCTCCGTTTTCTCATTGGACCTTCCAACAAAAGGTATTACCGCCGAAGAAAAAGAAAATTACAAAAGAGAGTTGAATCATAAATTAATCAATTTAATGATTACAAGCATCCCGAAAGAAAGCAAGTACTGCGTAAGCTACGGTCAGCTCAAAGGATGTTATTGGACTATACCAGCAACATCAACCCAAGGCACAACCAAAGAAGGCGACAAGGATTACATAGCTCGTGTGGCACTATCTGCCGACATGGATTTAGCGTTACACAAGCAAGTGTTTTCAGATTTTGTTGAAGAGATTACACCTAAGCGTAACAAAACAATAACTAGTAGTTAGATATAATGTAAAGGCTTAATCTTACTAAGCTTGCATTTATTAACTGAACCTAAGATTGCATTAGACTAGCCGCCAACAAAAGCAACGAATTCCAGATCAAAACTGCAAAACAAAAGAAGTATCTCAGATTATAATCCTAAAAAGGTACGCACCCTAGCTATTTTCTCAATTACTTTGCACTATGGACAGTTTCGAAGATTTTAAAATCAGGACGCAATTAAAAAATGCCATTGCCGACTTAGGCTTTGAAAAGCCAACGCCCATACAACAGGAGTCCTACTCCACTATTTTGGCTGGTAAAGATTTTGTGGGCATTGCACAAACAGGTACTGGTAAAACCATGGCTTACCTCCTACCTATATTACAAGATTTAAAATTTTCTGAGCAAGCGCACCCACGTGTATTAATATTAGCACCAACGCGCGAGCTCGTTATTCAAATTGTAGAACAAATAGAAATTCTAACGGAGTATATGAGTGTGCGCGTAGCCGGCGTATTTGGCGGAAGTAATAATATTAAAGCACAAAAAAGAACAGTAGATGCAGGACTAGATATCATAGTAGGCACACCACGCAGGTTGTATGACTTAGCATTATCGAATGTGCTAAGACTATCAGCCATTAAAAAATTAGTGATTGACGAAGTAGATATCATGTTAGACTTTGGCTACAAAACACAGCTTAGAAATATTTTTGAATACCTGCCAGCCAAAAGACAGAACATTCTTTTCTCAGCAACCATGACTACTTATGTAGATGAATTGATTGATGGCTTTCTAATAAACCCAGTAAAGAAAACGATCTCTATAAGCGGTACACCCTTAGATACGATTAGCCAAGAGAAATATGCCGTGCCTAACTTTTATACTAAGGCCAACTTATTAAATCATTTATTAGATGATCGAGAAGCACATCATAAAGTATTAATATTTGTAGCACGTAAGTCTCATGCCGATAAGCTAGCAGAAGAATTAAAGTTTGAAGGCGAGATTTCGGTCATTCACTCAAGTAAAGAGCAAAACCATAGAACACGATCTATTGAAAGTTTTGAGAAAGGGACAAGCCGTATATTGATTGCTACCGATGTAATAGCACGTGGTATTGATATTGAAAAAATTAGTACCGTAATAAGTTTTGACACACCCTTCTATCCTGAGAACTACATACACCGCATTGGTAGAACAGGTCGTGCAGGAGAGCAAGGACGCTCTATTCTTTTTTATAATGAAAAAGAAAGCGAACTCAAAGATGATATTGAAAGCTTAATGAATTATACTATTCCTTTCAACGCATTCCCTGAAGAAGTAGAAGTGAGTGAAGAACTTACGCCTGAGGAGCTACCTAAAGTGGTTGATCAATTTGCTCACCTTCAAGAAGAAGATGATGCGAGTATCGTAGGAAATGCTTTTCATGAAAAATCGGCTAAGAATAAAAAAGCCAAAGCAGACGAAAAAGCCTATCACCAAACAATGAAAAAGAAATACAAAAAACCATTGAGACGAGGTGATAAGATCCAAAACATGAAAAAGAAGCACAAGAAGCGCAAGTAAAACTACAAATTGGCCAGTACTTTTTCCATGATATCTAATTGATACTTGTTCAGTTTCTGATGCGATGGCATCCATCCTAGTAAAAAACGAGTAAAGTCTGCGCAAGCGATTGGATACATCATTCTCCATTCTTTTTCCAATGCTAAGAAATCAACAGCCACATTCGAAGCAGCAAGAGCGCTTTGTAAGAATAAAAAATATTCATTCAACAATTCATTTCCATATAAAGCCAGTTCGTCACTATCCAAGCAACTGCCTAAAAAATAAGCAACATCCTTCATGCCGCAACCTTTACCAACATACTGAAAATCTACTGCGGCAACATCTTCGCCATTTTCGGTAAAACAAAAATTAGCCAACTTAGCATCTCCATGCACAATCGTTTGATACTTGCATTGGTTTAATAAATCATCAATCAAATGAGCCTTGGCTTTCAATGCTGGATGTTCAATCTTTTCAAATTCATCTGGGCGTGTGGCTAAATGCCAATAGGTTCCAACATCCCATAATCCTGTAGGCTTATGGTTCAAGAAAGTAGCATGCAAGTTTGCCAACCAATCTAAACACACTTTAACTTCTGAAAAATCTAGTTCGCTTTTTCTCAAGGGAAAATTCGTATCCAAGTCTTCCAGAATGATCCATTGCTCATCGCCTTCATGATACGAACCAATAAACTGTGGCGTTCGACACTCAACAGTACAAGACTGGTTCCATTGTTCATACCAATGTGTTTCCACTTGATATGACTTTAGCTTTCTATTATGGGATGTATCCGTATTCCAACCTCTGGGATGCTCACTAAGTTGATGCGGGGATATGCGCTTTACAACAACTGTCTTAGTTGCCGCTCCCTCTAATTGATAACGAGATATTGTACCATAGCCGCTCCAGAGCGACTGAATGATTTCACTCTCGTTACAAGCTGTTGCTTGGGTTTGCTTTAATAAATATTTTTCAAAAGCTAATTTCATTGATTTGTTATCATTCTAGAAGTCATGCATATTAGCTCAAAAGTATTGACAATCGCTGAGATTTGAACCGATGACTTTTTTTGCGACATCCAGATTACTATAGCCAATGAAGTCACATTTTTATTAAATAAAAGAATTGTTTGGACAATTGTGGAAGCATAATCTGATATTATAGGGCTTAACCACCCATAAGAGTTACCTTACAAGCCTTACTATATTTTGGCGTTTTTTTTAATCATAAGAGTTGACAAAAAAAAGGCTATCCTAAAATCATAGCAATAAGGACATCGATCAATTTAATAATAAAATAAAACGACTATCAAACGACCTAAATTTTCAAAAGAAACCGACAATTCATTCTCAAAAGTATTGAGAGGTAGAGTTCAAGATTACTTTCAAACCAATGGGATTGAAAAGCATGCTAACAATAGTATGATTACTAAAACTGTCTTAATGCTTTCTTTATTCTTTATTCCTCTACTCTTAATAAACTTAGGCATTATCACTCAAACTTGGATGCTTTTTTTCTTATATATTGCTAGCGGCTTAGGCATGGCAGGAATAGGCATGGGAGTAGCTCACGACGCCATACATGGCTCCTACTCTAAGCATAAAAGAATGAATACGATTATTGGCTACACCTTTAATATGATAGGTGCCAATGCTACCGTATGGAAAATACAACATAACGTATTACACCACTCTTACACGAATATTGATGGTGCGGATGATGATATTAACGCACCTTTTTTCCTTCGTTTCTCACCACATGCTGAGAAAAATTGGCTACACAAATACCAGCATATTTATGTTTGGTTTTTCTATGGACTAGCTACTCTTTCTTGGGTTACTACAAAAGATTTTGTTCGGGTGTTTCGTTATAGAGATATGGGTATGTTTAAGCGTAAAAATGAATTCCGCGATGCCTTAGCCAATATTATTGGTTGGAAAGTAATCTATTATTCATACGCGCTTGTAGTTCCTCTACTAGTTATCAATTTACCTTGGTACATAATTGTATTAGCATTTTTAAGCATGCATTTTGTAACAGGTCTTTTAATCAGTATTGTATTTCAAATCTCACACATTACACCCGATGCAACATTTCCATCGCCAGATGAAAATGGACAAATGACAGACAGTTGGTATAAACACCAATTAGCCACTACAGCTAATTTTTCTCCTCGCGGCGGCTTATTTTCTTGGTTAATAGGCGGTCTTAATTATCAGGTGGAGCATCATTGCCTGCCATCTGTATGTCATGTGCATTACAAAGGTCTTTCCAAAATATTGGGTGCGACGGCTAAAGAGTATGACATGCCGTATCATACGCACTTGACTTTTTTCGCAGCACTGAAGGAGCATGC
>CALIIL010000158.1 GCA_938017685.1 uncultured Chitinophagaceae bacterium | reverse complement strand
CTAGGACTAAATTATGTAAAACTTATATGCCTAAGACACGGTGGAAACATTAGTGTCACAAGTACGCTTGGAAAAGGTAGTGAATTTAGTATCTTTATATCCTTAAAAGAAAAATAAGATGCCACAAAAAATTCAAATACTACTTGTTGAAGATGACTCATCATTGGGTTTTGTTGTAAAAGATGCTTTAGAAGAAAAAGACTTCGAAGTAACCTTAGCAACCGATGGTCATATTGGTTGGCAGCAATTCTCAAAGAACTTTTATGACTTGTGTTTAATAGATGTAATGATGCCTGTTAAAGATGGATTTACACTAGCACAACAAATTAGAAGAAAGAACGATTACATTCCTATCATCTTCCTTACAGCCAAGAGCATGCAAGAAGATAGAATTGCTGGCCTAAAAGCAGGTGCAGATGATTATATTACTAAGCCATTTAGTATGGAGGAATTATTGCTTCGTATTGATGTATTCTTAAAGCGCACGGTCGGTACAGATACTGACGATACAGAGTTTGAAATAGGCAATTCAGCATTTGATTACGAGAACCTGACCATTAAAGGTCCAACAATAGATATTAGACTTACCCAAAAAGAAGCTGACCTATTGAGGTTTTTCTGCCTAAATGCTAATAAAGTAGTTAAACGTGAGGAAGTGCTTACCAAGGTTTGGGGTAAAGACGATTATTTCTTAGGTCGCAGTATGGATGTATTTATTACCAAGATAAGAAAGTACCTTAAAGCAGAGGAAGAAGTTGAAATCCAAACAATACATGGTGTTGGATTTAGATTTATTAATCCACGTGCTGCCAGTATCGAAGAGAAAAAAGATGACGAGGCTGAAAAATAGTCTTATTCAATTATAGTAAAGAAAAGGTCCGCAATATTTGTGGACCTTTTTTTACTTTAGATTTGAAATAATTGTTTTTTGAGCAAGCGTAAATTCTTCCTCAGATAATTCAATTTTTGGGCGTGTAAAATTTAGGTCATTCGCACTATTGATTGGAGCCAAGTGCAAATGGGCATGTGGCACTTCCAAGCCTATAACAGCCATGCCACAGCGATTACAGTCAAATGATTGTTCTATAGCCTTGGCAATAGGTTGTGCAAATTCAATGAGGCCTTTAAGCTGAGTAGCTGGCAGGTCAAACATGTTATCCTGCTCTAGTTTGGGAACAACCAATACATGCCCTTTCACTAAGGGGAAAGCATCTAAGAATGCAATAAATTCGCTATTTTCTTTAATAATATAGGCCGGAATGTCTCTTGAAATAATTTTTGAAAAAATAGACCCCATATTAAATACTAATATCTTCTATTTTAAATTGGATAATACCTCCAGGCGTTTGTACGTCTACAATATCATCAACCGCTTTGGTTAATAATGCTTTGGCTATAGGTGATGAAACAGAAATTTTCTTTGACTTTAAATCAGCCTCATTCTCAGATACTATTTGATATACTAAAGACTTATTATTCTTTAGATTTAGAATTTTTACTTTACTTAAGATAGTAACCTTACTTGTATCAATATCCTTAGGATCAATAATTCTTGAATTTGCAACGGCATTTTCTAGCTTGGCGATTTTTGCCTCATGCATTCCTTGCGCTTCTTTTGCAGCATCATATTCAGCATTTTCTTTCAAATCTCCTTTTTCCCGTGCTTCTGCAATCGCCTTAGAGATTGCTAAGCGTCCAGATGATTTAAGCACCTTTAACTCGGCTTGCATTTCATCAAGTGTTTCTTTAGTTACGTATGTAAATTGGCTCATAATACCCTTAGTTTAGAAAAACAAAACAACGCCCTCGTGTCCGAGAGCGTTGCAAATTAAATTATATATAAATTACTTCTCAACTTCTTGACCTAGAAAAATTCTTAGGCCTAAAGAATGTACTCCATTTGATATTCTCGTTTGACGGAAAGCATAATCGATAGCTAACATAGTACCAGAGTCTTCACCAAACTCAGTTTGGAAGCCAACACCTGCCGCTAAACCAGTATAAAAAGTTGTGTTTTCTGTAGCACTAAATATGTCAGCTTCGTATCTATAAGCAAGACGCATCATAAATTGCTCTTTATAAGCATATTCTGCGGCAACTCCTATCCAATCCTTTGTAAACGAATTAGAAATAAAGCTAACCGATGGAGTTAATCTATGTTTTGGATTGTACACCTCGTCTTTCGGACTTCCTTCTTCGTCTAGTTCCTTTTCATTTTTATCCAAATAGAAATCATAAGAAGTAGCAATATTTAACTGGGTAGGAAGCTGAAACTTGTCAGAACGTTGTTGTACTGTAATTTCCTTATTCCCTTCTGGAGAGTTCCCATTAAAACTGAAACCATCTCCTGAAAAACGTAAGTTGGTCCCTACATTTCTTAACGTAATACCAATCTTAAAGTTATCTTGCTCACCAGAAGCATACTGTATACCTGCATCTAAGCCCAAAGCACTAGCATTAATATTTCTAACTGACTCATTAACAAATGTTACATTAATACCTGCACTCATGCTTTGTGAAAACTTACGTGCAAAACCTACTGAAGCATTGAAGAAAGATGGCTTATAAGTTCCAATGCCACCTTCTGGAGAATTAACTGTTGTTACTGGAATTTCTCCAAAGCCAAAAGTCATAACATTTACACCAATTACTCCTTTTTCACCCATTTGTGTTGCAGCACCGACATTGCTCACGCTCATGCCAGAACCTGCTAAGTAACGCGTATGAGCTACTCCTATTTCAGTCCCAACAAGTCCAGACAAGCCAGCAATATTTACTTTCATTGCTTCTAGCCCTTTCACATTAGCACCATTAAGACCAAACAGTCCAGATGATCTTGCCCAAGGATTAATTAATAACTCTCCCGCCCCGGCTTGACCCGTTCTATCCTTGTTACCAGCAAGTACAGTAATACTTGTGCATACTAAAAGAATTAGCGTTGTGATTGTTTTTTGTATCGTCATCTTATTCATCTTATGGTTATCTTTTTATTTAGTTTAATATTAGAAACTAGTTAAATCAACTGGTCTCATGGCACCGAACCACTTCAATACGGTTTCTCCTACACCTGGGATTTCTACATGCATCAAGTACATACCACTTGCAATTGGAATGTTTTGAGTATTCTTAAGATCCCAATCAATAAAGTTAACTAATGAGTTATTCTTATTCAATGTGCGTACAAGGTTACCTTCTATAGTATAGATCTTAACAGTAGCCTTTTCAGGAAGGTTAATAATTCTTACGCGGTTATCTAATCTGTTAGATTCATACTCACTGTAAGCATAGTAAGGATTAGGAACAGGTTGGATACGGTCTAACAATTCATCCTCTTTACCTGTATAAGTATTACGTCCATCACCAAAGTTAGCAGGAGCTAAATCATTGGTACTAAAGCCATATATCGGCCAACCATTATTTCTCAACGTTTGGTTTGGATCTGGCTGGTAAGTATCATAAGGACGCTCCACTCTAATTTCAACACGTGTTGGTGTAGGAATTAAGCCGTCTTTTAATGATGCCATCGGTGCTGAGTTAGAAGCAAGAACATTACCTGTCCACATCATATTTCTATAAATGTCACGCAAAGAGGCATCGTTTTTACCAAACTTAGATGATGATTGATCAGCTGTATTAAACTTATTCAATAACTCTTGACCTCCATCGTACTTAGATTGGTGTACATAAATTACATGCTTACCACCCCATCTTAAAAGGAAGCTAATTAAGTCTATACGACGGCTAGTTGGATTGAAAAGCATATCGTTACCGTTATCATCGGCATTACTACTTTCCTCACCAAACATAATGTTCAATCGCTCACCTGTTTCTTGATTAATAGCATAACCAGGGAACCAGCTATAACCCATATCTGTTGGATGATATACAGGATTTCCATTAGCATCAATGCCCTTATCCCAGGCAGCGTGCTTTCTGATATTAAATTTAGGTTGACCATTTTCTGCGTTTGTAATTGACGCCCTGTGATCAGTCATTTCTATTACAGGACATTTGGACCATTTAGACTGGTCAGCAGTAAATACAATATCAATAGAATGGATTTTATTCAAGTTATTAATTTTCTGTCTATCTCCAGCATTATCAGTATAAGCCAAGCCTATACCACATTGGCCAGTAGCATCATATCCTACCATTACATACGGCGCCCATGTACCATCAACAATTTTTTCATATCTACCTTCTCGGTCAAAGTTAAGCTTAGCACCAGAAGTCTGCCAGTCATTTACATCACAATTAAGAGTAGATGATAATGTTACAGATAAATTGTTAGGAGCTGCATTGTCGTCACGACCTGAACGTATCCAGTTACTTAGACTTTCTCCATCAACATCCTGAATACCACTCAACCAAGCTTTATTAATATCATCAAAAGAAACTCTTGAAGTGATATAACCATTATTACCCATGGTATCATCATCACCAGGTCTGATTACTTGTTCCATGTTCACTGATAATCCCCATTGTTGAATAAGTTGTTCGTTATAAGCAGCAACGTTGCGCTCACTTAATACAGTTTCTCCAGTGGTAAGATTAACCAATTTCCATGTTGTACTATCCGGAATTGCTCCTAATGTAGTGTCATCTCCAGTGTATCTATCTCTTGGCTCTAACCACAGCTCATAGTTACCAGCAACAACACTTGTAGGATCAACAACCTTTACTTCGGCAGGACCAAAGTTCCCAATATAAGTTGGGTTGTATACTTGATTATTTCCACTAAAAATAGCTTGGTCTTCAGACGCTCTGGTCATTACCAAATCTCTTCCACCGTTTCCAGTTCCCTCTAATCTAGTTAACTGCACGCCTGTTCCGTAGTCAGCATATGTTTGCACATATAAACTATCCTTAGCTGGATCCGGCATTACGGCCAATACTTGTATTGGCAATTCTCTACCATCCAAACGACTCTCTATATATTGTTGATCTTGCGTTCCATTAAAGTTAGTTGCATCAAACTCAGCAAAATTATTATAACCATAAGCTAGAGCTATATAGTAATAAGTTTTATAATTAGTTAACTCATTTGAAGCTCCTTGCGCAAATAAATCCTGAGTAATTTGGAATGAGTGCTTTATACCCTCATCAGTTCCTTCTATCATACGACGTGGGATGTAGTAATCATCACTAATTTCAGGATCTGCTTCAAAGTTGAAGATTTCTTTTACTCCATTTTCAACATCACATTGGAAAGCAACGCGAGCATTATCAGTATTAACACTTCCATCTTTACTGCGAATATCAGAAAGTGCAACGGTTCCATCTTTTAATTGATAAACGATATAACCTTCAAACTTGTACAAGCTATCATCATTGTTATTAACTACAGCTTTTGGAGTAGTTTCAAAGAATTTTCTATCTGCATCAGCAGCAGCTCTACCGTATTGCTCATCCTGATTATTAGAAACTGCCAAATTAGATAATTGGAATACAAACTTGTTATTAAGAGCAGTAACATTTACCTCAGGCGCCATTGGACCAAATGGTAATTTAAAATCACTATCAAATAATTTCTGTGCCTTGTCATCACAAATTTGAATTTTAGAGAAGCAAGCACTCTTACCACTTCCAGCATTCGGAACCCAAACTGCACCAATAGTAATATCACTTGGTTCAGCACCAATTTCTAATACAAAAGGTCCTGCTGAGTGTACAAATCTTCTATCAAAAGGCGTACGATCACATACCGGCTCACTTATTCCTCCTTTACATGGGTCACCAGGAAATACTTTATCCGTTGGGTTTCCTGATGTACCATCTGGCTCACAACCTTCTAAGAAAAATGAATTATCCTTCCAAGTTCCTGTCATATAACCATAAAAATCATCTCTTGTTTCTGGATTACCCGTTCTGCTAAAGTTATTATCATAGTAAGTAAATACCGACATGCCTAATACTGTATCGCGTTGTATGCTAGGATCGAAAAAACGTGGACCTCTAAAGAAATCAACACCAACCATAGGCACATCAAAACCGTAACCTGTTGAACTTTCATCATAACTATCTCCATTATACAATATTCCTAAGCCTCTTGATGTATCACAACCAATATAATCATCAAAAGCATAACCTAAATCAGCATCTGTCCAAGTAGCCATATAGCAGCTATCTAATGGAGAAGTACTAACGTTAAATACTCTATAGTTATAGAATGTAGCCTCATTTAAACAATCATTAGTAGAAAATGCAAATGCAGCTGCGTGCACCTCAAGCCCAATGGCTTCTGACTGTGTTTCAGTCTTAGCATTTCCTTTGTCATTAAATACCCACCAAATATATTGGTCACCATCAATATCAGGATAATCTCCATCTCTCCAATTGTAACGACCATCATTATTGATATCTATAAAAGGAGCCATTTCTTTATCCGGAACAGCTAAAGCATCATTACCAGAACCAACTGCTGTCGTTGATAAACGCCCTGGCCACTCTTTAATTACTTCAGGTACAGATGTACTGGCTTGACTTAATGTAGACGAAATACAGTTTGGATCATTAGCACAGCTTTCATACAATGCTTTAAACACATTGATATCTGTTTTATTGATTTTCCAAAAACGATCCCAATCAGAACAAGTCTGGAAATCTACTGAACCAACACCATCTAAAGGACCTGTCCAATAATCATTACCAGATTGACGATAAGTCTGACCAGCAACCTTAAGCTCCTGAGAAGATCTATCAATACCACCTATCCATAATGAACCGGCAAATAATGCATTTGTATTATTCCCTTTAGGCACCTCATACTGTGCTGTTCCATTGGCTCTATCCCACCACATGTCACCACCCGTCATTAAACGAGCACGCACATTATTTACATCCAAATCAATAACGGCAGCCGTCTGATTACAACCTGCTGCAGTTTTATTCAGCCCTTGACTTCTTTGCTTCTGGTTGACGTTCGGCAAGGCTATTGCGAGCTGAACAAAGCAAATAACTACTAATGATGTTACTATTATTTTTTTCATGTGTCTACTAATTTTTTTTCTTATCAAATTAAAAACTAAGTGTGAAACCTACATTAATTCGTCTTGGTCTTCCAAAGTTATTTGGGTTAAGCATACGTTGCGTATAAATATCTTGGTATGATTGTGGAAACAACAAACCAGAATTTAAGAATTGTTCTCCTTGTGGTGATGTTAAATATCCATCATCATCCGCAACCCCTGTATAAGCATAAACTCCCACTATGTTTCTTGTGTTTAATAAATTCTGAACAAATGTAAATACGTTTATACTCATCGGACGTCCTGATTCTGTCAAAATGTTTCCGTCTGTATCCTTTTTTCGTCCTAATCTAGCAATTGGCATTGATTTTTGAAGTCTAAGACCTAACTCTTGATTCCAAGGTCTACGAGAACCATTTCTTGTTCCAACAATTGGTGTACCGTTAAAGTCACCTCCAACAATTGGAGTGGCAATGGCAGCTCTTGTAAATGGATCACCACTATTGGCATTAACCAATAAGTTAGCAGCTACACCTCTTAACCAATAATGCTCTTTACCATTCTTGGTCGTAAACTTAGGACCAACATTATCACCAAAGCGATAGTCAAATACAAAGCTAAATTGATGTCTTGTATCAACACTTAATGGGAATACAGTTCTTAAGTTAGGCTGTCCTGTTGCAATTAATGATTGCGCAGATGTTTCGCTTGAACCAGTACCTTCAGCAAATTGTAATGTATAAGCAACATTGATGCTCAATGGAGTATACTTTTTACGACTTCTTCTTAAGTCATACTTAAATATAAAGCGCTTGGTTGAAGAGAAATCTCTATTACCAAATGATGTATATGCAATTGGAAATGCTAAGATATACTGTTGCAATTGTACTTGATCTTTTCTTTCACTGTAAGCAACCTCTAAACCAATCTTAGAACGTTCCGTAATGGCTTGTTCAAAACCTAATGTGTAGTTTATAGATCTACTCATTCTTAAGTTGGCATTATTCATTGGATTGTTAGAACTTGGGTTTCTCTCTGTAATAAAGAAATAGTCAGAAGGATTTACAAAATTTCTACTTCTTGGATATTGCGTTACAATATCATAGTTACCGTAGAACAATGATTTATCACTAATTGGGAAGGTAAACTGAATACGAGGTGAAAGAGTAACATCTGGCGTGTAATCTTCAAATGCATTATTAATTTTATAGTTTTCACTCTTTATACTGTCTGATGGGTCAGTCAACACAGGCTGTATTGGCAAACCATTTGCATACTTTTCTGACAATACTGTTGGATCAGCAATTTCTCTTCCAAATGGATCATACCATACATCTCCATCTCTATAACCTACTAAAGTTGGTGTTCCAGCCTGGTTATTATCTACGTAAGGAACCCAATCTTCATCAAATCCGCTTGTTTTAGGGTTTGGTGCCGTAGTTCTAGTTGCTTCATCAAAAGCAAACTTGTAATTATCAGCATCAATCACTCCTAATTTATTTACACCATATAAAGAATATGGATCACGTAATACATTCTGATTCGCATCAAAACGATCAAAACGCACACCTATATTAAAGTTAATATCTTTATAAGTAAAGTTATCTTGTATATAACCAAACATATAGTTAGGACTATACGCTGCTATTGGTCTAGCAAAATCTCCTCTACCATCTCTTTTTGTCCAGAAGTCACTAAAACTAGGCTGATCACGCTGAATGTTTCCTAAATAATCATAACCATTATAATTGGTAGCAAAACCAGAACCCGAGTTAAATAAATCATCTGGAGAGAACATATCTAAAGTAAAAGTTGAACGATCTAAATCAAATACATCGATAAAGTTTGTAGCATTGGCATCGCCAAATAATTTTTCACGTAAAGATTTGTCAAATCGAGATTGATCATCAGCAACAGGCAATCTATTATATCTAATCGTATCAAATTCAGAAAATTGAACAACACCATCATCTAACTGCTGTTTAGAATATTCTTGACCATCAACAACAAATATTGGATTATTTACATCTAAATTTTGTAGGTGACTATTTGTAAACAATCTCATCAAAGTCCACATTTGAGCTGCGCTATTGAAGTAATTTCTATTTGTTCTTTGCTCATAACCCATTCCAAACTCTATAGAGTGAACAATTGGATCACGCTTACCTCTATTTTTCATCCCTTGCTCTAAATCAAAGGCGGCATCTAAGTTTAAATTCACACGATCTTCTTGACCATAACTAAAAGTATTTACCTGCGATCCCGGACCAGTAAACAAACTGTATGCACTACTAGGACCAGAACCATTAATCAAACCTCCAAGCGATTGCAACTGAACTAAATTCGTAATATCGAAATTAGGATTATTCATAACTTGGTCAGTATAATTCTCTAATAAAGGATTAACTCCTCCACGAGTAAAGTTCAAACCAGTACTTTGGTCACCTCTGAACTTCAGACCTACATAACCTAATGCAGTATCAACAGAATAGACTGATTGACGCTCTTGAGTAAATTGACCTACATAACCATAATCAAAAATATTACGACCATGAACAGGATTACCTCCATCCGAATAATCTCTTTGATAAGATAACTGAACCGTATAGAAAGCATTAGAGAATGCAGACTTCACAATATCAGTATCTTTAACCGCCGTTTGAGTGCGACCTAAAGACTGAGAGAAACGTAAATAAGCTCTCCCGGTATAACTATTATTTGTTCCATTCGCTGCAGGTGCAAACATTCCATTCAAACGACTAAAATTTCTAAACCTTGTATAGTCAAAAAATGTTCCTAATGTAAGATTAATCTTTTGTGTAGGCTGATAATCTAATTTTCCTAAATAGTTAATATTCCAGTTATCCCCCTGCTCTCTTGCTTTTATTTGTCTAAAATCAGCAGCAGTAACAGTTTCAGCAGCTTCAAGGAAGGCCCCACCTCCACTTGGGTTAGCCAATAGTGGAGTTTCCTCAATACCTGCCAACACACTTTCTTTCAATACTTGATAACCGTCGTAAGAAGGATCAGAGTCTTTATTATAACGACCCGCAACATTTAAAAAATAACCTAACTTAACACGTTCACCAGCTTTATCCTTATTTACAGTGTAAAGAGGACCAGATAAATCTAAAGAAACTAAGTTATTAAAATAACCATCAACAGAAGTTTGAACTTGCAAACCACCAGAAGTTTTTGAACTTACAGGAGCTGATGTTAATTGAATAACACCACCCGTAGCGTTACCAAACTTGGCAGACATACCCGTACGCATAACTTGAGCTGACCCAAGAGCTCGTGGCGATAAATTTACCGCTCTAGAACCTAAGACTGGCACACCATCAATGAAATATTGAGTACCATCCGTTCTGCCACCACCAATACTTACAGCTGCTCCATTTCCAGTTTGTTTTACACCAGCAAAAGTACCCATCATATCACCAAGATTAGTAGTTGCTTGCGCTGTTAAGTCTTTACCGCTCTTAATATCAGTAGCTGGGTTGGTTGCATCAATTAGCTTTTCGCTTGTAATGGTAATTTCTTTTAACTGCTGACCATTCGCACCTTGCTTTTTCTTCATCGTGATATTACGCTTGGCCGTTTTAGAAGGTGCTACTAACACATTTTCTAATTTAACCGAAGGATATCCCAAATAAGTAACTTTAATTGTATAAGTACCAGCCGACAAAGGTTTTATTGAGTAGAAACCATCTTCATCCGTATAACTACCTCCTTTAACAATACCTCCTTCAATGGCTTGAACTGAAGCATAATCCATTGGCTTACCTTGTTCATTAATTACTTTTCCTGCCACACCACCCGTAAGTGACTGACCAAAAGATATGCTTGCAATAAGCATGAGTAATAGTGTAAATCTTAATTTCATTTTCATAATATCGTTCGCTCTATTTTAATTTCTATAACGTTAACCTTCCTGTATTCACCTATTTAGCTGAGTAGAAACGAAGAGTGGTTGGGTTACATTCTGTTAAGTGAGTTCTAATTAGCTCGTAAATATATGTTAAATATACAATATATGTAACAATTAACTACAAAATTATTCACACAATTTTATCATAATAAAACTGAAGCCGCATAGACAATTGCAGTTGTTATATTCCTAGAAAAGTTGTAATTTATTTGGCCATATTTACGGCTCGTTTTTCACGAATTACCGTCACTCTAATTTGACCTGGATACTGCATCTCGTTTTGGATCTTATCTGCAATTTCAAAGGATAAGGTATCACTCTCTGCATCCGTTACTTTATCCGCCTCTACAATTACACGTAACTCACGCCCCGCTTGAACTGCGTAAGCTTTCTCTACGCCTTTATAACCCATGGCTAAGCTTTCTAAATCCTTCACACGCTGTAAGAAGCTTTGCATAATCTCACGTCGTGCTCCTGGTCTAGCTCCGCTAATGGCATCACAAGCTTGGATAATAGGAGAAATAACAAATTTCATCTCCATTTCATCATGGTGAGCACCAATAGCATTTACAACCGCTGGGTGCTCTCCATACTTCTCAGCTAGTTTTGCACCGAGTAATGCATGCGAAAGCTCTGTTTCATCTTCTGGCACCTTGCCAATATCATGCAACAGCCCAGCACGCTTAGCCAACTTAGGATTTAAGCCCAACTCGGCCGCCATAATGCCACATAGGTTAGAGGTCTCTCTTGAGTGCATTAATAAATTTTGACCATAAGAACTTCTAAAGCGCATACGACCTACCATACGCACAAGCTCCTTGTGTAAGCCGTGTATTCCAAGGTCTATCACCGTGCGCTCACCAATTTCCATGACTTGCTCATTGATTTGCTTCTTGGTTTTATTTACAACCTCCTCAATTCTTGCTGGGTGTATACGACCATCTTGTGTTAAGCGTTGTAATGACAAGCGAGCAATCTCTCTGCGTAATGGATCAAACGAACTAAGTACAATCGCTTCGGGCGTATCGTCTATAACTAGATCAACACCCGTTGCCGCTTCAATCGCTCTAATATTTCGCCCTTCGCGACCAATAATCTGACCTTTTTGATCATCACTTTCAAGGTTAAATACGGTTATTGAATTCTCAATAGCTTGCTCTGCCGCTGTTCTTTGTATAGACTGTATAACAATTTTCTTAGCTTCTTTATTCGCCGTAAGCTTCGCCTCTTCCATTATTTCCTTCACATGAGCCATAGCATTGGTGCGGGCTTCAGACTTCATAACCTCTACTAATTGGTTTTTAGCATCTTCTGCTGACAGGTTTGAAACTTTTTCCAATGCATTTACATGCTCTCTGTGCTGCTCTTCAAGTTCCTGTTGTTTTTTATTCACTGCCTCGAGCTGCACAGTCAAGGTACTCTTTTTCTGATTGTACTCTTTTTGCATGCGCTGTGCATCTTGCGTTTTCTTGTTTAACTCTACTTCTTTTTGCTTGGCTCTATTTTCAGAATCACGCATTTTTTTCTCGCTAGCGCTTAATTTTTTGTCGTGCTCGGTTTTTTCTTTAAAAAAACGTTCCTTCGCTCTTATCTTGCTGTCACTTTCAATTGACTTAGCCTTTACTTCGGCTTCTTGTAGTATTGCTTTTGATTTTACTTCGGCTTCCTCTATTAATCTTTGTGTATTTTTTGAAAAAAGTAGCTTACCAATGAGTAAACCTATAAGAAGGGCAACCACGGCTGCCACGATTGTTATTATATCCATATTTATTAGTAATTATCATTAATTATTATGTTTTGTGCTACTAAAAACACTTTATTTATATATAAATAATAGCACAAAAAACGAAGATAAGCTATTTTACATTTTTATATTCGGACTATCTTACTTGATTAAAATTTATGCCTACAACAAATGCACCCATAGGAATATTTGACAGTGGTCTTGGCGGCTTAACAGTTGCTAAGGCAATACAAGAATTATTGCCTCATGAGCAGATTATATACTTTGGCGATACCATGCATATGCCTTACGGTGATAAACACAAGCATGATTTAATTGGCTACACTGAACAAATTGTTGAATTCTTACTTAGGCATAATGTAAAAATGATTGTCATTGCTTGCAATAGCGCTTCGGCCAATTGTGCTAGTCATTTGCGCGAGCATTATCACACACAGGTAGAAATACAAGGTGTAATCAGACCAATATTAGATGAAGTAATTAGACAAGAATATAAGCACATTGGGATTATTGGCACGCAAGCAACTATGGACAGCGGTATTTATGAAGAGATATTAAAAGAGAAAAAACAAAACATACACATACAAGCACTAGCCACACCAAAGCTTGCACCTATGATTGAAGAACAAATGTCCAAAGGGCATTATAACGACGAAATCATTTCGGACTATCTTACTCAGTTTACCAATATTGAAGCTTTACTACTTGCATGCACGCACTACCCATTGATAAAGGAAAAAGTACAAACTTATTTCAATAATAAAGTGAGCATCTTGGACAATTCCAATTATATGGCACAAGCCGTACAAGATTACCTGAAAGAAAGTAATCAGTTGGCAAAGGCCAAGCAAGGCGATCATCAGTATTTCGTAAGCCACAAAACAGAAAATTTTGTAAAAGCCGCCTCTTTATTTTTCGGGAAATCTATTAATGTGCAAGAAGAGAATATATTTGCACAATGAGCAATGAGCGAAAACCAATAATTGGCATTACCACAGGCGACTTAAACGGCATAGGATTAGAGTTAGTTATCAAAACATTTAGCAATTCTAAACTTATGGAGTATTGCACTCCTGTTCTTTTTGCATCAAATAAAGTACTTAGTTTTTATCAGAAAATGATGGATAAAAACAACTTTAAATACGCTAGTGTAAAAGATTGGGCACAGCTCAACCAAAAACAATTAAATGTATATACTTGTTGGCAAGAAGATGTAAAGATTGAACCGGGCAAGCTCACGCCCGACGGCGGGAAATACGCTGTGCGCAGTCTCGAAGTTGCGACTCAATGCTTAAAAGACAAACAGATAGACGGTCTAGTCACATCGCCCATACATAAGAAAAATGTGCAAGGACCCAACTTTGATTATACAGGTCACACACCCTATCTGCGCGATCAGTTTCAAGCCAAAGATGTTGCTATGATGCTTTGCACGGATTTTTTAAGAGTAGCTCTTCTTACAGAACATGTTCCGGTAACTCAACTAGAAAAACATATTACAACAGCTGCCATTGTTTCCAAAACAGAAATAGTCCACAACGCTTTGGTTCAAGATTTTGGTATCGAAAAACCAAAGATTGCCATTCTGGGATTGAACCCACACGCCGGAGATGACGGCTTAATTGGTAATGAAGAAAAAGAAATTATCGTTCCTGCTATGGAGCAACTAAGACAAAAAAATATTTTAGTATTTGGCCCATATGCAGCCGATGGTTTTTTTGCACGTGCCGCTTATAAACAATTTGATTGTGTGCTAGCTATGTACCACGACCAAGGTCTTATTCCGTTTAAGACATTAGATTTAGACGAAGGGGTAAACTATACAGCAGGCTTGCCTATAGTACGCACTTCACCAGACCACGGAACAGCCTTTGAAATTGCTGGCAAAAATGAAGCCTCTCCTACTTCGTTCTTACATGCTGTTTATAAATGTATTGACATTTTAGAACAACGAAAAGGTTATGCCGAAAACACAAAAAATAAAATTGTGTATGGTCAGTTTAACAAAAAAAGCAAACGTCCAAAAGGCAATTCTACAGAAAAATAATGGGTGATAAAATTTATTACATAAGTGGTCTTGGCGCGTCAGAAAAAGCCTTTGAACAATTAGATTTTGTACAACAAAAAGAGACCACTTACCTTCCTTGGATTACACCCGAAGCAAAAGAAAGTATAGAAGATTATGCCCGTCGTATGGCGTCCCTAATTTCTGATGAGGAAGATAATATTTTAATCGGTTTATCATTTGGCGGCATGCTTGCTTCCGAAATAGCCAAGCTTAAAAAAATAAAAAAAGTAATTTATATTTCAAGCTGCAAGTCTGCCAATGAAGTGCCAAGCTATTTTAAACTAACCGGTCAAATGGGCTTAGTCAATTTATTGCCGGCACAAATAGTCAAAGCATCTAAGCCAGTATTATACCAGTTCTTAGGCTGCTTATCAGACAATGAAAAACAAATGGCCGACGAGTTCATTAACAATGTAGATCCTCTTTATTTAAAGTGGTCCATGGCTGCTATTTGTAATTGGAAGAATAAAACAATTCCCAAAAATCATTTCCATATACACGGTACAAAAGATATGTTGCTCCCCTCAAAATTTGTGCAGGCCGATGAATTAATAGAAGGTGGAAATCACTTAATGATTATGAATAAAGCACAAGAAGTAAATAAATTAATCAACCAATTTTTAATCGAGGATTAAGCGCGGTAGCATTTTATCCTTTTCAGATAATATCATTTTTTCGGCAGGAACTTGCCAATCTATTGCCAAATTTTCATCGGCATAATACACACCACCTTCACTTTCTTTATGGTAATAATTATCACACTTATAAAAGAATACACTATCATTTTCTAATACAGAATAACCATGGGCAAATCCTCTCGGAACAAAAAGTTGGGTTTGGTTTTCACCACTTAATTCTATGGAAAAAGACTGCCCATAAGTACTGGAATCTTTTCTTAAATCGACCACCACGTCTAACACTTTTCCTTGCAACACACTCACCAATTTAGCTTGTGCATGCTCAGCTTTCTGGAAGTGCAAGCCGCGCACTACGCCATAATCACTTTTGGCCTGATTGTCTTGTACAAAATTTGTTTCAGTTTCGGTCAGTGTATTAAATTTTTGTGCGTTAAATCGCTCAAAAAAATAACCTCTATCATCAGAAAAGATAGTAGGTTGTAATATATAACAATCGTTTAATGGCGTTTTTTCAATAGTCATAAAGCACTAAAGTATTTCAAAGAGTTCAGACAAACAAGCTATTTCATGTGTAGCATTTCCTTCATGTTCTCTTCTCTTTGGATTAAAATAAACTTGATCCATGCCCACATTTTGCGCACCTACAATGTCCACATCAAAGTGATCGCCAATCATAATACTTTTATCAGCTGTTGCACTAGTTAAGTCCATAGCCATATTAAATATTTCGGCATGAGGCTTACTCTTCATGGCTCGTTCCGAACTTATCATTTCTCCAAAATATTCGGTCAAGTTTGTATTCGCTAACTTTCTTTTTTGTATCCCTTCAAAGCCATTCGTAATGAGGTGCATTTCATAATTTTTTCCTTGACAATAATCAAGTACTTCTTTGGCATGTGCAAATAGATGCTTCTTGGTAGGCAATATTTCTAAATACAAATCGCTTAATTGCATGACCAATGACTCATCAAACTTTTTAAACTTTAAAAAAGTAGCTTGCATACGTTTCCAACGTAAATCTTCACGACTAACATGCCCTTCTCTAAATCGTTTCCAATACACCTGATTTACATCTTTATATATTGGATGAAACGTATCAAAATCTACACCAAGAAATTCTTCCAGTTTCAGTTGCTCAAAGCCATCTTTCATCGTTTCTTCAGAGTTCTTATCAAAATCCCAAAGCGTATGATCCAAGTCAAAAAAGATGTGTGTGTATTTCATATTGTAAGTGCACAAATGTAAAGACAAATAATTCTGTTACTTTTGCCAACCTAATAATTTATTAAAACGTCTTGCATTGATATGAAACAAAATTTTACCCTTCTTAGCTTATTATTCGTGTTATTCACTTTAAATACAAAGGCTGACAAACGCAATGTTCTATTTATTGGAAATAGCTATACATCAGTCAACAGCTTACCGAATACAGTACAAGGTATTAGCACTTCAATGGGTGATACATTGACCTTTGATAGTTACACACCTGGTGGGAAAACAGCCAATGGACATTGGAATGACGCAACAACTAAAGCAAAAATTATGCAAGGTGGTTGGGATTATGTAATCATTCAGTGTCAAAGTCAAGAACCTTCATTCTCGGCTAGTCAAGTAATGAGTGATACTTACCCTTATGTAAAATCATTAGACAGCTTGGTAAAAGCTACAAATAATTGTGCAGAGGTATTATATTATATGACTTGGGGAAGAAAAAATGGCGATGCAGCCAACTGCCTTTCTTGCCTGTATTATGCACTTATGACGGTATGCAACAACAACTGAGAAACAGCTACTTATTGTTTGCACAAGATTTCAATTCGAGCGTAGCTCCTGTAGGAGTAGCATGGAAAAAAATGCGCGATACATATCCAACTGTTGAGTTATATACTGCTGATGAATCCCACCCTTCGGTCAATGGTTCATTCTTAGCGGGCTGTGTTTTTTATACAAGTCTTTTCAAAAAAAGTTGTGTGTCCAATCAATACCTAACTGCTGGTGTTGGCAATGCTGATGCTCAAAATATGCAAGCCATTGCAAGTAACACAGTATTGGACAGTTTAGAAAATTGGCATAGCGATGGAGCTATACCAGATGCCTCATTCACATTTACAACATCGCAAAACACAGCTACATTCACCAATACTTCCTTACGTTATCAAAATAGCACTTGGGATTTTGGCGATGGAACACCGCTTAATATAAACCAAAGTCCCTTGCACTTATTTCCTACAACAACAGGCGGTACTTATAACGTATGCCTTACTGTTACAAGCCCATGTGGCAAAACGGATTCAATATGCCAATCTGTTACAGTAGGCGCCGTGGGTGTAAATGATTATCAAAGTGAACAACAAATCATATTCTACAACAATGCAATTTCTTGGGACAAAAATTTAGTACTAACAACCATTGATATTTATAATAGCATTGGGCAAAGAGTGATTTCTACGACATTAGACGCAACACAGCGCAATTTTGAGTTAAAACTAAGCCCCGGCATATATATTGTAAAGGCTAAGACTTCCCTTGGAGCATTGATTTCAAGTAAAGTCACCGTAACATCATATTAATGTTACCATTTAGCCTCTTAGCAATTCATTAAATGTATTAGTTTTTATTCAGGCCTATTTTTGATTCAAATATTCATTTAGAGTAATACGATAATGGCATCGTTATTGCTTTATTCTAAATGATTAATTGAAAAAGCATGAAAACTACTACTACACGCCTATTAGGTATAATATGCCTTTTATGGTTTACTTCGTTTATTTCTGTAAAAGGTCAATGTATAAATAGCATACCTATTTTTTCAGCCGGAACATCCGCTCCTATTGGCCCTGCTGCAACTTGTAATAATAATACAGGAGGAGATCCAACAATAGGCAATTTCAGTTATACGGTTGACCCAAAATGTTATGATAGCCTTACAATATCAGTAACAGTGAACTCTATACCTGTTCCTGGCTTTGGTGGGCCGGGAGCAATGGACAGTGGACCTATAAATAGAAAAGACTCAGTAAATATTACTATAGATGGCACCCCTGTCTACACTATGCTAGGGGATGATTTCGATGGAGAAAATGTAGAAATCTATACTACAACTATTGTTAGTCCAAGTGGCCCTTTTGATATAGACGTACAAATCGTTATATCAGGTGATTTAAGCGCAACTAGCGGAGGTCATTGTGCTGAAAGACTAGAGGTAGGAGCTGTTAGTGTTTTAGCAACAGATATTACACCACCAACGGCATCAAATCCAACAACAATTAATGCAAATTGCTCTGCACCTGCACCTGATGTTACAGTTGTAACAGATGCAGTCGATTGGGAGGCCCAGCACCTGCTGTAACATTTATAGGCGATGTAACAGATGCAAACACTTGCCCAGAAACAATCACCAGAACTTATAGAATAACTGATAGTTGTGGAAATTTCATAGATGTTACGCAAACAATCATTGTTAATGATTTAGTTCCTCCAACGGTGACGACTGCTGCTTCGGGTACAACTCCAATATCTTGTACTGCCACACCTACTTTTGTTGATCCTGTTTTTGCGGATGCATGTGGTGCGGTGACAACTACTTTTGTGGATGTAGATGTAGTTGACCCAGCTTGTCCTAATGGATTTACGCGCACGCGTACTTATACTGGAACAGATGCTTGTGGAAATACGGTGACGTCTGCATTTAGTATTGTTGTGGAAGATAATGATCCGCCAACGGTGACTACTGCTGCTTCGGGTACAACTCCAATATCTTGTACTGCCACACCTACTTTTGTTGATCCTGTTTTTGCCGATGCTTGTGGTGCAGTGACGACAACTTTTGTGGATGTGGATGTAGCTGATCCAGCTTGTCCAAATGGATTTACTAGAACTAGAACTTATACTGGAA
>CALIIL010000157.1 GCA_938017685.1 uncultured Chitinophagaceae bacterium | reverse complement strand
ATTTCATTAAACAAACTCAAATTATATTTACGATGCAAAAACAAAAAACTTCCAAAGACAGACAGACTTCCCACAACAAGTTTGTTTGCTTTGAAAGTAAAATTAATCAAATCGATTACACACTTTTTTGTACACTACCGTAAATCCTCAAATTTCAAAGGCATACATTGAAATAAATGATGCGCCTTTGAGTACCACGCAACAAATGAACGCATAAAACACGAAATGCTCCTAGACAGCAGCACTACGTTGTATTAATAATGTATGTATAAATAATTAAGTAGTAAATTCCAACTACCGTGCCAAAACAAAATTTACCTGCCCCAAATTATTGGGCATTACAGACTAAACAAAAAAAGCCCCCACGCATTGCATGGGGACTTGAAGTTTAAAATGAATAAAGAGTTAATTACTTAATTAAAACCTTCTCTGTTTTATTAAAGGTATTATCTCCAACGATACTTAAGTGATAAACACCATTGGCTAATCCTTGAACATCTATTGTCTGCGTATATACTTCTTCTTTATCTTTTATGATTTTTGAAGCATGAACAACCTGACCTAAAGCATTATAAATTTTAAAATTCAATATGCCTTCCTGCGCTACGTCTGATAAGATAATGTTCAAATTATCCGTTGCAGGGTTAGGGAAAATGCTAATTGTCCCATTAGACAATGAACAATTAAATGCAAGGTTATCAATTTCAGAATAAGCATACTGACCATCAATATCTACCAGTTTTAATTTGTACTGATATTGCACACCTTTCTTGAAGTCGTGGTGATCAACAAAACTGTATTGGTTTTCAATAGTACTATTACCAATAGCAGCTACACGGCCAATGGCTTCAAATGAACCATTACCTTCTTTACGCATAACTTGAATATAATCGGCATGGTTTTCAGAAGCAGTGGCCCATGTTACAAGCGCTTTACAATCGTTATTTATTACATTAAACGAGATTAACTCTACTGGTAAAGGCGCATTAAGACCAAATACTGTAAGATATACTGTTGCTTCTTCACAAGCTTGCGGTGTTCCATCATCACATTTGTTATAAGTAAACTGATCTGGACCAACATAACCAACAGTAGGCGTATAAGTATAGGTACCATCTGGATTAAATACCACTGTTCCATTGGTTGGATTAGTAAGCTTAGTAAATACATGCGTATCTCCACTTTGAGGATCCGTGTCGTTCCCACTCACATCACCGCTAACCGGTGTATCCATAGGTGTGCTATTAGCATCATCATTGGCGTAGGTCTGATTATCTGTTGGAGATACATTAGGTACTGTAACTACAACCGTAGCTGTATCACAGGCAACTGGTGAACCATCATCACATACGCTATAGGTAAATACATCTGTTCCTGAAAAACCAGGATTAGGCGTATAATCAATCGTGCCATCTGCTAAGATTGTTACCGTTCCATTAGTAGGCGTACTTGCCAAAGTTGGATTAGCTTGCGTATTACTCTCAGGGTCACTATCGTTACATGTTACACATATATTAACTGTTGTGCCTGGCGGTGTAGTTGCCTGATCGTTTTGTGCAATGGTTGTATTAGTTGCAGGATCAATTACATTATCTCTAATTTCAATAGTCAATGTAGTTGTATCACATAATGTACCATTAGGTGTAGGCGCGCATACTATATACTGCACACTATCCGTTCCTTCAAATCCAGGATCAGGTGCATAAGTATATGTACCATCTGTGTTCATTGTTACCGTCCCGTTAGGTGGTGTTCCTAATGGGGTAAATGTACTACCAGCAGGTACTTCATCATTAGTTGATATATCGCCAGTAACTGGGGTATTAACCGTTGTTTGACTAATATCAGGATCCGCATTTATTTCTCCATGTACAGAAAGATAAACAGTTGCAGTATCACATGCTTGTGGCGTACCATTATCACATACACTATACGTAAACTGATCAGGACCTATATAACCAACAGTTGGTGTGTAGGTATAACTGCCATCTGGGTTAAAGACCAGTGTTCCATTGGTTGGATTAGTAACTTGTGTAAATGATTGATTATCTCCACTTTGAGGATCCGTATCATTACCACTCACATTACCTGACATAGGCGTATCCATAGGGCCACTATTCGCATCATCATTGGCGTAGGTTTGATTAGTAGCCGCAGCAATATTAGGCACATTAACAATTACCTGCGCGGTATCACACGCTTGTGGTGTACCATCATCACAAATTGTGTAATAAAATGAATCTACTCCTGTAAAATTTGGGTCAGGCGTATAGCTTACCGTACCATCGGGGTTCACAGTGGCTGTTCCATTATGTGGTGTGCCAATTATACTTGGCGTGCCTTGTGTATTATTCTGAGGGTCACTGTCATTACAAGTAACACATATATCTACCGATGTATTGGCTGGGGTTGTAGCTACATCCGTTTGAGCAATGGTTGTATTAGTACCTGTAGGAGTACTTATCGGTGAAACTACTACAGATAACCAAGTGGTATCGCATTGCGTACTTGGAGATGGAGCACAAACCGTATACTGAACACTATCCGTTCCTACAAAATTAGGATCAGGCGTATAAGTATAAGTACCATCTGGATTCATTGTAATTGTACCATTAGGGGGTGAGCCTAAGGGTGAAAAAGTACTGCCAGAAGGTACATCATCATTGGTGGATAGATCGCCCGAAACTGGCGCATCGGCCACCGTTTGGCTAATATCTGGGTTGGCAATTATTACAGGGACTTTGTTAGCCCAAGTATATGCACTAAAAGCTACATCAGGAGTAGTAGCTACCGTAGTTACAAAAGCACCATCTGCAGTAATGGTTCCTGGCGTTCCAGTTATCCCTAAGTTTTCCCAAGGGTCAAAAGCGGTGATAACCATATCAGATGCTTGCAAACCACTAAAGTTTGCGCCAATATTCCAATCACTATAACCTGCTACACTGTTTAGTGCTGTCAATTTGAACTGGCTACTTGCTGTACCATCTATATCCCAAAATTCCGTAGTATTTACCACTTGAATACCGCCGTTCATAGGGCCTGTACTCGCATTGTTACCGCTAATACCCGTTGTACCCAATTGTGCATTTTTTTGAAAATAAGCACTTTTAAAGGTTCCATTAGCCGCACCAACTACGCCACTTATGCGTAAGCGAGTACCTTCACCAATTGGATAATCAAAAGTTGCTTTATTTGTACTGGCTGCATAACCATCGATATGCTTGGCATCAGAAGTACCTGTATAATTACCAGTACTTTCATAATGCATATAGGCATGTTTCCAATCTGCTCGTGGTGTCCATAGCATTCCATTCACAAAGGTGTGGGTATTAGTTACCCTAGCCTCCTGCTCTATCTGTATTGGTGCCGTACCACTTGTGCTATTAATATTGGTACCACTTGGTGTAGCCGTACCTACGGTATTATCTGTAAGTATGTTATAAAATCGTACATAGGCTCCGCCCGCATTGTAGTTGTCCGTAGGCGCAGGGGCTAAAGGACCATCATATATACGGCTATTGCCTGTACCTGCAGCGGCATCTCTATAGAGATATACATCGCCACCATTATTGTGATTGACCCCACCTTGGGCATCATTAATTAAATTCCCAAATACCGCCATAGAGGCATTGGGGTGGGTGTACATAGTACCGTTTGGTGCTATGTAGGTATCCTGTTGTGCATGTACCGTACTTGCGCACAATACTAAGCCCAAAATACCGAAGCCCGTTTTTAGTTTATTTATTATTTTCATTTTATTATTTTTAAAGGTTATTAATTTTTCAACAGGACAATACAGTAGTAGTACCCTATTGATGGGTATATGTACCTATTAAAGAAAGGTGCTCCAAGTAATTCTTAGGAGCCCTTATCCTTTAAAATTTATTTCTTCCCTACTTTTTGTATTTTCTTAGTAGTTACAGTTGATGCTTTCATTTCGTTTACATCTTCTTTCATTAGCTGTATCATAGTATATAACTCTTGAATAGACTTTTGTTTCGAATTAACTTTGGCAGTCAACTTATTATTCTGAGTTTTTAAAGCTTCAATTTGTTGCTGTTGCTCTTGAATTGCCTTTGTTAATACAGGGATTAATTCAACATAATTTATTCCCAAGAAATTTTCTGAAGGATCTACAATATCAACTACTTCTGGGATAACTGTTTGAACATCTTGAGCTATAAATCCAATGGTCTTATTCTCTGACTTTTTGTATTTATAAATAGATGGCTTTAATTCCAACACTTGCTTCAATCCATAAGTAAGACCAGCAATATCTTTTTTGTACCTTCTATCTGACGCATTGGTTAGAGTACCAAAGTAAGTAATGTCTTGCGCATAGGCCGTATTATCAGCAGCTCCAGTAATGTTATTACCAGAAATTAAGCTCGAGTTAGAACCACTCACGTTATTAGAAGTACCAATAACCATACTTTGATTACCTGTACAGGTATTAACCGTTCCAACTACGAATGAATTATCAGCATTTGTATTATTTGATTGACCTGCTATAATACTTCGAGTGCCATTGGCTGTATTACTATTACCTACAACTAATCCTTCATCAAGAGTTACATTATTGCTTCCTCCACCTGTAATAGTTCTATCTCCACTCAGCGTATTAACATTACCTATAACTAAAGATTCTGCACCACTATTTGTATTATAAATGCCTCCAGCCATTGAAAGCGAACCACTAACAGTATTACCATAACCAAATGCCAAAGATCGAGAAGCACTTGCGGTTAAAGTATTTAAAGTACCTCCAACAATTGACTCTATAGAAGCAACAGTATCAAAAGAACCTACAACAAAAGATCCATTCGCACCAGCTGCTAATTGATTCCCATAGCCCCCTACAACTGATTGATTGGCAGAGACCGTATTTAAAGCACCACTAATGATAGATTCGACACCAGCCGGAACATTATTTAAATTACCTCCAACCATTGATCGAGGGGCAGCAACCTTATTATTTGAACCAACCACTAATGACTGCAAAGCATTGGATGTTAGCGTGTTCTTAAAACCTCCAACCATTGATTCGGGTGCAGCAACAGTATCAAAAGTACCTACAACTAAAGATCCATTAGCACCAGCTACTACTTCATTACCATAGCCCCCGACCACTGCTTGATTCGAAGAAACAGTATTTAAAGCACCACTAATAATTGATTCGGCACCAGACGGAACCTTATTAGAACTACCCCCAACAATTGATTTATGAGCAGCAACATTATTTAAAACACCTCCAACAATAGATTGATTCGAAGAACCAGTATTACTGTTACCAGTAATTATACCTTCCTTTCCAGCTGTTACCTGATTCCCCGTGCCTCCAACTATTGATTGACTTGCAGCAACATTATTACTATTACCACTAACTAAGCATTCCTTTCCAGCAGTTAGTTTATTAAATGTCCCCCCTACAATGGATTGGTCAGAGGCTACCTCATTTCTGTCACCTACTACTAAGCCATCTTCTGACGTTATTTTATTATCAATACCACCAGCGGCATTATTTACACCCGTACTAAAGGTGCCTCCTGTAACACCATCAGTCGTATTACCCCAAACGATAGATCCTTTAGTATATATATTATCTGTAATATTTCTAGGATCTGCTGTGGTACTACCATTGGTATACCAATCATGGTCACGTAAGGGCGAAGTTGCTGCTGCGGTATCAACACACAAGCTCACCCAAGCAGTTCCCTTGCGCTGAAACACACAACCTTCTGTTGTATTATAAACAAACATTCCTGCAGTAGGTGTAGCTATAGCATTCATTTGTACTGTAGTTAAGCGCGGCAGGGTTAATGCTTTATCTGTGCTTTCGAGCTCTAATAGCGAACCGCTTAATATGGTTGTAGGATTGTCTCCTATTTTTACTTGTGCATTCATCTGTGTACTTACACAGATTGTTAGTAGCGCTAAAATGTAAATTTTCATTTTTTTCATAATTATAGTTTTATTTATGTTTTTGTATTGTGCAAAAGTCTTTTATGTTTAAAAGAATTAACCCCCCAATTATTTGGGTTTCATCTCTTTTTGCCATTGATTAACAACGGGTTGGGCTTGGATTTGAGATTTCCACATATTATTCCATCGATCATTTTGCAATGTCCTACAACCCCCTATTTATAGGGTGTAAGACTTGTCTTAAGCTCATTTATTCTTTCAAAAATTTGATATTATGCTCATAAGTATTGCTCATATTGCTTATATGTATAATATAAGCCCCCTGTGCCAAAGAGAATACATTGATTGTATAATATAGGTTACCTGCCTCGGCCATTACATTAGTAGCACGTACTACTTGCCCTAGATTATTATAAATGCTTAGGGTCAGCTGCTCATAGTCTTTTACGGATAGTTCGCTCGCCATTAGCGTAAGTATATTACTCGTAGGGTTTGGGCTAATGGTAAGCTTTGGTCCATTATTCGTACAGCTCATGTTGAGTGTACGTTCTGCTGAGTAAGCATATTGCCCATCCATATCCATCATTTTTAATCGATAGATATAGCCTTGTTGTTCTCGCTTGGCTGTTCTATCTATATATGAGTATTCTTTATTTGTTATTGTATAGCCTATGGCCGCAACTTGCTCTATTGTTTCATACGTTCCTTGGGCGTCTTTGCGCTGTATTTCAAAATAGGACACATTTTTTTCATTCGTTGTTTGCCAGCTTATGTGCGCTTCACAGTTTTTTTCGCTTGCCTTAAAACGAACCAAATCCAAGGGCAATGGCGTTTGAGTTGTATTGACCAAAATATGTATCGTAGCTACATCAAAAGCCACGGGTGTACCATTGTCATAAATACCATATACAATATCTACTGGTCCGGTAAAGCCTATGGATGGTTCGAATGTGTAGGTTCCATCAGTATTTAAGATAAAGTCCCCTTCGGGCAAGTTCACATTCTGTGTAGCCGCATATTTTGTATGACTTTCAGGATCCGTATCATTATCCAAGGCATTGCGTATGGCTAGCGCGTTATAATCGTCCATATAGGCATAATCGTCATTGGCAAAGGTGGTATTAGGCCCTCCTGTTGGTAATACATGAAATACTGCATAGGCGGTATCACACTTTTGTGCGGGGCTTTGATTATCGCATACGCTATATAGTACGCTATCTGTACCTACAAAACCAATGGCTGGCGTATAAGTAATATCTCCATTGGGATCAACAAGGGCGGTTCCAAAACTTGGTGCTGTCAGTAAACTTGGGTTACTTAATACACATTGTACGCCTTTATTACACGCATCATTGCTTAATACATTAAGCGTCACCGGTATATTCTGCACTGTAGCCGCAGCATCGGGATGCACTATAGGCGGTTCGGTTGAATCGACCGGATCAATAACGGTAATCGTGAGTAACTCTGTTACACAGTTTTGACTACTTTCTGGCGGACAAACGGGTACCATATAATTATACACACCAGGCGTTGCACTATTAAAGGTATAGACACCGCTACTATCCATATTAATAACACCACCGCTTGGGTTACCCATTACAGGAGTTGGTGTGCCGTAGACTGCCGTACTTGGAACAAGATCATTTGTTCTTACATTGCCACTAACCGTTTGGCTCGTAATGGTGGTATTAAAATCTATAGTGGTTTGCCATTCATTATCTCTAATGATAATAACTAATGTACCTGTATCAGTAGCCAATGCTGCCGAATTGTTGTCCTTAATATTGTATATAAATCGGACGGTGCCAACAGCCTGTGGCGTAGGCGTAAAACTATAGGCACCTGTAGAATCTAAGATAAATGTTCCTTGCGCAGTCACAACTGTTTGTGGAGTAACGGATTGTACATCATTCTCTGGGTCGCTGTCATTATCCAATACATTGCCTATTACCGCGGCTGTTGCTGGCGTAACTTCATAATCATCGTTGGCATTGGTTGTATTCGGGCTGCCCGTTGGCAATACGGTAATAACAATATATTCGGTATCGCAAATAGGAATAGCTTGGTTGTCGCAGGTGCTGTACAATATGCTATCCTTACCAACGAAAGTAGCAAGTGGTGTATAGATTATTGCTCCTGCCGCATTGACCGAAACACTTCCATGATTAGGACCAACAATAATGGTAGGATTACTGAGCGCACAAGCCACTCCATTGTTGCATTGATCATTACTGAGAACATTAATCGTTACAGCGTTATTCTGCAAGGTCGATGCTACATCAGGATTAGTTGTCGGTGCTGTGGTTAAGTCTGCACCGTCTAATACGGTGATTGTTAATAATTCTGTAGGACAGCCTGTTGTCACGCCTAAAGGACAAACGGGCACCATATAATTATACTCACCAGGCGTTGGGCTGCTAAAGGTATAAGTACCATCCGTATTCATACTCAACACAGCACCACTTGGGTTGCTCAAAAATGCCGTTGGCGTACCATAAGTGGTGCCATTGGCCACGTAGTCATTAGTATTTACATCTCCATTAACTGTTAAGTTTATTAAGCTTGAGTGCATATCTGGCTCCGTTGTAAAAACTTCTCCCTTACCTATGCCTAGCGCCGTAATGCCTAATTGCATGGTTCCTGATAAGCTGCTATTCTCTGTATTTCCAGTGGCCGATGGACCTTCACTCAGGTCTACCCATAAGGTACCATTCCAACCGACCAATCGCAACGAATCTGTCGTGCTAAAAGAAGTCATATCAGGTATACTAACAGTAACTGTAAGACCTGCCGCATCATTGGATACATCTTGCCAATCCCACTGTCCAACAGGACTAACGGCGACGATAGGCGCACTTACATTGGTAATATCGTGAGGGCCAGCATTTGGCGCTGTAGGATCTACACTAATACTTGGATCCCCTAATATCCAAGCTGTACCAATAATTGATGTTGCTGAGCGCGTGCCGCTTATAGATAATACTCTTAAGTCTGTTCCGCTTCCAACTGGAAATGTAAAGGCTTGATCTGTAGCATTGGCATAGTGCTTCATATAACCATCTATATTATGATTATCGGCGCCTCCTATATATGATGCATTACTCAATGCGCTCCAATAACCCGGAATAGCCCCTCTGAAGCTAGTCCAAGAGGTGCTAGCCCCCAAATTTACATTGCCAAAACTAATAGATTGAGCACCAGTAAATACATGACTACCTTGCCCCATAACATCTATCGCTAGCATGAGCAGCAATAGGATAAGGATTTGTATTTTAGTCATTGGCTTCATGATTATCAAAGATTAGTTTAGATTATAATGTTTGCACCTTACAATAATAGCTTTAACTATAAAGGTGCTACTGAAGCCGCCTTAATTAAACCCCAATTATTTGGGGCATTTTAATTATTTTGGTTATTCAACTTTAAAGATAACCTTATATTAGTTTTACAAGTCCTCTTGACTTCTAAAATAAGATGTATATTAAAAAAAATAAAATAAAAAATGGCTTAACCATATTGTGTGTATTAGCCATTCTTATACTTTTTTCTGAAGAGTCAAGAGCCCAACCCTCCCAAAAAGGACTGACACCAACCTTTGACCAACTAGCACTTCAGTTAGACAATTTTGAATATCAAGCCTTTGAAACAACATTGGACAGCATTACAGCAAGACAAGGAGATTTTAATACGGAGCAACATGCTCTGTTTAATTTTTATAGAGGCCGGCAACATTTTCTTTGGATGAACCTACATGGCGCTTTCTATTATCTTAATAAAGCCAAGGTGTACGCAACACAACTAGAGGATAAAACACTTTTTTTCAAGACAGCATTTATGCAAATAAACTTGCTCAATCAAATGAAAAGAAATGATCCCAATAAAAAAGAGCTCCTTAAAAACTATGAAAGCGCTATTGAAGATTTAAAATTGCATGAACACCCCATTGTTTTGCCCCCATCTGCAAGCAAATATTATTCATTGATTAAGTATTATAAATACATCATACCCAATAATGATTCGTGCTTGCATTACGCCTACTTATATAAAAATAATATTGAGAAAAAACAGACTATTAATACACAACTTTTGTATGCTCATGTCATTCTTGCCCAATACACAGCCAAGACCGAAAAGAAAAGCAATGATTACCCATTAGCCTATTACAATACAATACACCAGGCAATAAATATTGCCAAAAGCAATAAGGATTCTTTGGCACTTCCTTTAATCTATGAAGAAATACTGAAAAATTTTTCTAATATTAACCAATTAGACTCTGTGCAGTATTACTTATCCAAATTTGACAACTACTGCAATGATATAAATAGGCAACAATTAAGCGCTGAAATATTCTATATCCAAAGAAACCTTGGACGATTGTACGCGCACCTTACACTGGCGACCAAACAAAAGAACGAAACACAAATTAAAAATTATACGTTCAAAATATATGAAGCTACCGTTAACCTATTATCACGTAGCTCTATGCGCAGTACAATTGTTTTTGAACAATTACAAGATCTTGAAACTGCTGAAGAAAATAGGATTAAAAATATCAGAGCTAGGAATTATATAATCCGCATTAGTTTATTAGCTGCGCTAATTATATTATTTATATACTATTTAAGACGAAAAGCGCTTTATAAACTGCGCCAGAATAAACAATATACAGAAAACATAAAAAAACAAGCGCTTGTAGACACTTTTAGTGCGCGCTTAGCTGGTCAGGAAAAAGAACGTAAAAAAATAGCCAAAGAATTACACGATGAGATAGCCGCTAACTTGGCAGGAATAAAGCATAAGATTGAAGTAATAAATAAAACGACGGATCGGGAAAAGCAAGGCATCTTACTTTCCAACTCACAAGCACAATTATCCTTCTTGTACCAGAAAGTACGCAACCTATCTCACATAATGGACATGCCAGAAATAGGAAGACATTCATTTAAAGAGATCCTTGAAAGTCTTTTTGAAGAATATAAACTGATGGAAACATTCGATTTAGAATATGCTCTTTTACCAGAGAACAAACTAAACGATCTACCCAGCAGTATTAAAAAACATATATTCCTGCTATATCAAGAACTATTGCTTAATACGTATAGGCATGCCCAGGCTACACAAGTCAATAGCCATATTAATATTCTTGAGGAACAGCATGAACTTCAAATCCTTTTTGAAGATAATGGTGTTGGTGTATCGCAAGAAATCATTGACAAAGGTTTTATTAGCCTAAAAGATCGCATCAAACTGATGAATGGAAAGCTAGAAATTTATTCCTCTCAAGATGGAGGCACTAAGATTACCATGAGCATCCCATTATTATAATTGATTAATTATAAGAATTTTTCTTTTAGTAAGCCAAGCAATACTTGTTCGTTGCCTCTACTAAAATGACAGGGGTAGGAGCCCATCTAAAAATAACCCACATTATTGGGGTTTGCAAGTAACAAGCAGCTCTCTTACTTCGCAAGGTCAATAAATAAATAACACTACTAAGAACATACGTCATGAAAACATACTCCATAGGTATTATAGACGACCAAAGTCTTTTTTCAGAAGGTTTGAGAGAGCTATTAATGACATTAGATTTTATAGCATTGGCCGAAGTATGTAATATCCCAACTGAAGAAGGCTTTAAATCACCTCGTAAAAACTTTGATTTAATTCTATTAGATGTATTAATGCCTCATGTAAATGGTTTTGATGTATTTCAAATAATTAAAAAAAAATATCCCAATCAAAAAATTGCCTTTCTTTCTGTTCAGCAGGATCTTCTCAGTCTTAAAAAATCTAAAAAAGCCAATGCCAATGGCTATCTATTTAAGAATTATAAAAAAGAGCAATTAACGAATATCTTAAAGAAAATCTTAATAGAAAATGAAAATTATTTTGCCAGCTCACCCTTAGACCAAGAAGTAAACTTCAGGCTTGAAAATGGAAAAGCAGTAAAAATAACCGTGCGCGAATTAGAATTTCTAGAGCTTTTTATTCAAGAGTTAACCACTAAAGAAATTGCATATGAGATGTCACTATCTCCCCATACTATTGTTGGCTATCGCAAAACATTGTTTGATAAGTTCGAAGTAAATAATATGATAGGCTTGGCCAAATATGCGTTCCGTATTCTAAAAAGTTATTATCATTAAGGATTATAAAATATAAAAAATGTATTTTTAAACTAAGCATGTCAAACACAAACATTAAAATTGCTATTATTGAAGATCAGGTGCTCTTTGCCGAAAGCTTAAAAGAATTACTGTTAACGATGGCTAATATTGGAGTGGTAGATATATTGGATACTCCAAGCCAGAAAGCCTATCGAATACCTTTTGAATCATATGATATCTTTTTAATAGATATTAATTTACCCTTTTCTGATGGTTTTGAAATAAGTGAAAAAATTAAAGAAAGAAACCCAGCTCAAAAGATTGCACTTCTTTCTGCTCGCGAAGACCGGTTGAGTATAACAAAAGCAAAAGAAATGGGTATTGAAGGTTACTTATTTAAAAGCGCACCATCGGCAATAATCGAAGAAGGATTGCATGCTATAATAAATGGAAAAGAGTACTATCAACAAAAAACAAAACAAGAAAATAAACTATTCACCTTTCAAGATGGCACCAAAGTCTTATTAACGGAACGTGAATTAGTGTTCTTAGAACTCCTGCTACAAGAACTAACAACAAAAGAAATTGCTAGTGAAATGTTTATTTCTGAACATACCGTTATTGGGTATCGAAAGGCATTATTTCAAAAATTAAATGTGAGTAATATGATTGGGCTGGCTAAATATGCGTTGGAGATATTAAGGTAAACACTTACTATTAAGTACCCTATAAATTGGGGTGCGTACTCAGCTAAACTGAATTGAATTTTGCACAAAATTTATTTTGTTGCATATAACTATTCAAATAATAAATACCATCTTCTCAAATTGAAAATAGAATTGGAAGATATTATTGAAACTGACCTTTTAAACTTAGTACATGATCTTGAGTCATTGGTTAGTTCTATAGAAGGCTGGCGACTAGATATAGATAATTACAGGCACAAAAAGTCTAAGATTGATTTAATCGAAAATTCTCTTCAAAAACATATAACGATCTCTAAGCATTATAAAAAAGAACTGAATGCACTTAAACTTCTTAACTATTTGGCTATTAAACTACGTACAATTTCCGATGATGTAGAAAAACTTCAGTTAGGACAGGAGATGTTGCTCTTAATCAAAAGTGATTATGAGTGTGATAGATATTAGTTTTTAGTGCTGGCTTCAAGTAAAAAATAATTTGAGACAAACAATTAATACGAATGCTAAAAGATAAATTTTAACGCTCATTAATTATTAGCTTTGACCTTGAAGTTATAATCTATGACCCTATTCCAAAATTCAGTACTTAATAAATACCTAAAAGACATAAATCAAGAAACCCTTGAGGAAGCTTGGAATAAGTTTACAAAGCACTTTCATGACCAAAAGGTCCAAGAGAATATAAGAAGCCATAACGAGGAGCAGTATCAAGCGAAGTTCTTAATGGACCTCTTTGTAAATATTTTAGGATATACGCTTAACCCTGACCCTGACTTTAATCTCATTACGGAGCAGAAAAATGAAAAGGGTTCAAAGAAAGCCGATGGTGCAATATTACAGGACGATAAAGTAATTGCCGTAATAGAGCTTAAAGGAACGAACACAACGGATTTAGGCAAGATTGAAGCACAAGCCTTTGGATATAAAAATAATCAAGCCTCTTGTACTTATGTTGTTACTTCTAATTTTGAGAAGCTCCGTTTTTATATTGATAATTCTATTGACTTTGAGGAGTTCAATCTATTCCAACTAACAAAAGAACGTTTTGAGGTCCTTTGGCTTTGCTTGGCAAAAGAGAACGTATTTAAGGACATTCCTAAAAAGATAAAGGAACAGTCATTAACTCAAGAAGAAACGATTACAAAGCAATTATATAAGGATTACGCTCAATTTAGGAATGAAGTATTTGACAATATTGTAAAAAGCAATCCAAGCTTTGACAAGCTCACTCTATTCAATAAAACCCAAAAGCTATTAGACCGCTTACTCTTTATATTTTTTGCAGAGGATAGATTATTGCTCCCTCCTAATTCTATAAGAGACATAGTAAAACAATGGACCGAACTTAAAGAGAACTATGACGAGCATTTTCCGTTATATGACCGTTTCAAAAAGTATTTCAGTTATATGAATACGGGTTATAAAGGGAAGCAACATGAAATCTTCGCCTACAATGGTGGTTTGTTTGCTCCTGACGAGGTTTTAGATAATATTATAATAGATGATAACTTACTACATGAGCATACCATACGCTTAAGCGATTATGATTTTGAGAGTGAAGTAGGTGTAAATATCTTAGGTCACATTTTTGAACATTCGCTGAATGATATAGAGCAAATACAAAATGAGCTTGCAGGAATTGAAGTTGATAAAAGCACTACCAAAAGAAAAAAAGACGGTGTATTTTATACGCCAAAATATATAACCAAGTATATAGTAGATAACACCCTTGGCAAGCTTTGTAATGATAAAAAAGAAGAGCTTGGAATTATAGAAGAGAATTATAATAAAGACCCCAAAGGACGCAAGAAAGCCACTATCAAAAAGCTTAATACTACTCTTGATAAATATAGAGATTGGTTATTACAAGTTACCATTTGCGACCCTGCCTGTGGTAGTGGTGCATTTTTAAATCAAGCTTTGGAATTTCTTATTACAGAGCATGGCTATATAGACGAATTGGTACATAATTTATTTGGAGATAGCATCCCATTCCCAAATATTGAAAATGCCATATTAGAGAATAACCTTTATGGAGTAGATATAAATGAAGAGAGTGTAGAAATAGCAAAGCTTTCACTTTGGTTACGAACCGCACAAAAAGGACGTAAGCTTACAAGCCTAAACAATAATATTAAATGTGGTAATTCCTTAATTGACGATAAAGAAGTAGCAGGAGATAAAGCTTTTCATTGGGAGAGTGAATTTGCTGAAGTGTTTGAGAATGGCGGTTTTGATATTGTAATTGGGAATCCTCCTTACGTTTATGCCAGAGGAATAGAGAATAATATAAAATCATTCCTTATTGAAAATTATAATTGTGCGACTTATCAGATTGATCTATATATTCTCTTTCTTGAGAAGACTGTGAAATTGCTTAGAAAGAATGGGAGAACTTCCTTTATTGTACCTAATACTTGGCTAAATAATTTGTCCTTGAAACCCGTAAGAAAGTTTCTTTTAGAGGAGCTTCAATTCGAAAGGTTTATACATATGTCTTCAAGTGTTTTTGCCGACGCTAATGTAGATACGGTAATTACAACTTATAGGAAAGGGGAATACTTTGATAAAGTTGAGTTACTTGTTTGTGAGGATGGCAAATTTTATCAAAAAGGATTTATCGATCAAGGTTCATGGTTGCAAAACTCTGATTTGTCTATAAATATTCATTTAACTCAAGAAATAAGTAACCTTTTAGAAAAGGTGGAAAAGAAATCTGATACCTTTGGTAAAATAGCAGAAATTGTAAGAGGGGTTGGAGTCTATCATAAAAGAATTGGTCATACAAAGGAATTTATTAAATTAGACCCCTTTCAGTCTTCCAAAAGAGAAAATGACACTTTTGTACCTTATCTAAGAGGGCGTAATCTTGCTCAATGGGAAATCAATTGGAGTGAGGATAGTTTTATCAGTTATGGAAAATGGTTGGCTGAACCGAGAGAGCCACGTTTTTTTAATGGTCCAAGAATTTTGATTAGAAAGATTCTGTCAAAAGGGATTATTTCAGGTTATATAGAAAAAGAGTTTGTTGTAGATCAACAAATTTATACTGCGATTTTGGGGTCGTCTTCAAAAGTTAGAGAACAGGAAATAACAGCATTAGTATGTTCAAGATTAATGTTTTTTTATTTTCGATATAAGTATTCTGAATTTGACGATTTGTTTCCACAAATAAAACTGGCTCATGTAAAAAGTCTACCTGTTTTAAGTGAAATAATTAATAAGCGTTTTTACGATCTCGCATGTTCAATGATTAAATTAAATAGTAAATTACAAAACTTATTGCTTAAGCTAAGCAATTCTATTCAAAGGAAATTTGAAATAGAAAAGCTGTCTAAGAAACTTGATGAATGGCATCAATTAACATACAAGGATTTTATAAAAGAACTAAAGAAGAAAAAAGTAAAGCTTAGCCTATCCCAAGAGGCAGAATGGCAAGAATACTTTGAGGCTGAGAAAGCTAAAGCCTTAGAAATAAAACGCCAAATAGACCAAACCGATAAAGAAATAAACCAAATAGTATATGCACTCTATGAGCTTACGCCTGAGGAGATTGCTATTGTGGAGGGGAGTTAACCACCATATATTGAGTTAATTCTATAAGTTCGTCAATTATTAGTGTAGCCTTCCCTAAAATTTGGACAGTTTAAAAATCAGAAAATCTTTAATTTTAAACTGTAAAACATGAAAAGAAGTAAATTTAACGAGAGCCAGATCATCAAGGCTCTAAAAGAAAACGAACAAGGACGAAGCGTGCAGGAAATATCACGCGAACTAG
>CALIIL010000156.1 GCA_938017685.1 uncultured Chitinophagaceae bacterium | reverse complement strand
TATATTTTCTACATTAAGGTAGTTCACGTTTTTTTTTACAAAGAACGTAAAACTATCAAATATAAAAGCGAATAGTTTTGTTATTCCGTGTGTTGGCTTATATTTGTTTTTAAACCTTACTATTTCTATGGCAAAGTACTTTCTGATTTTCTTTGGATTGGCCCTTTTATTTTGCACCTCTTGTATCTCACACAAGGATGTATTGTATTTTCAAGAGAATGAAACGGCTTCAGACTCCATTTTACAACTCAACCAGCAGCAAAAGCCTTACCGCATACAAATCAATGATATATTAAGCATAAAAATTAAGGTGCTTGATCAAGAAAATGTCAGTATTTTTAATCCTTTAGGTGACGGAGAACTTGGGGCATCATCTCAAGAAAACGCTTATTTTAATGGGTTTACGGTAGATTTACAAGGCAATATTACCATACCGCAATTGGGAGATTTCAAGGTCTTGTCTCTGGATACTAAAGAAATTGAAGCTTTGGTAAAAGAGCGTTTGCTTAAAGAACAGTTTAATGAATTTGCCAGTATTTTTGTAACCGTACGTTTAGCGGGTTTACGCTATACCACTTTGGGGGAAATTGGTAACGGGCCACAGACCTTATTTAAAGAGCGGGCTACTATTTTCGAGGCCATTGCCAATGCTGGTGATATATCGGAGTTTGGCAATCGTAAAGACGTTTTAATTATACGTCAATACCCCCACGGGCAAGAAATCCACAATATCGATTTGACCCAACGTAATGTGATGCAATCGCCTTACTATTATATTTTACCCAACGATATGATCTATGTGCAACCTTTAAAACAAAAAACGATTGGTTTGGGTGCCAATAACATACAGACTGTAACCACCTTAATTGGAATTGTAACCGTAATAACAAGCACTGTGCTTTTACTAAGCAGATAATACATGGCAGGATTAGACGACGACTTCGATTTCGATGATAAAGGTTCTGGAGGATTAACCTTTGATTTTCAAGGCTATTTATTTAAAGTCTTGCATTACTGGAAATTTATTGTCTTATGTATTGGGGTCTCTATGCTCATTGCTTACTTTATTAATGTGCGTAAGCCTAATATATACCGTCTTAATGCGTTGGTATCCGTAGAATCTGAGCAAAACCCTTTTTTTACCGCCAATACTAGCATTTCCTTTAATTGGGGAGGGGTTTCTGGCAAGTTAGGTAAAGTCATGACGTCTCTAGCCACTAGACGCCATAATGCCTTGGTGGTTGATTCTTTACAATTTTACAAACAATATTTTAAACAAGGGAAGTACCGCTTAATTGATATATATGGCGCTTCTCCTTTTATAGCTGACATAGACCGATCTAAAGGTCAAGCTCTGGGTAAACTTATAGAAGTTATTCCTGTTGATGATAATAGCTTCGAACTGTTTCATAATTTTGAAAGCCCAAATATCAGCTGCCAAATTTATAAAGACAAGTCTCGGGTTACTTCACAGGTTCCTGTGGGAGAGTTTCGACAAACGTTTAATTATGGTGAAACGATAAACTTGCCTTTTTTTAATGGGGTGATACACAAAAATAAGAACAGAGGTTATAATGCGGAGGAGCAGTATTTTGTTCGTTTTTCTAATTTTGACAATGTAGTTCAGGGCTATAAAAATAGTGTATCTGTCAGTTTTTTTAGAGGGAGTTCTACAGTATTGTCTTTAGCGCAAGTAGGTACTAATAAATCTAAGATTGTAGACTACTTAAATACCACCACAGCTATTCTTGCCAAGACAGAACTCAGAAGTAAAAATTTGTATGCCACCAATACCATTGCCTTTATAGATAGTAGTTTGGGGGCTGTGAACACCAATTTGAAGGATGTTAATGACGAGATGGATTCTTTCCGAAAATCAAATAAGGTGTTTGATGTCAGTTCAGAAATTTCTACAATTTCAGCACGACTTAATGAATTTGAAATTCAAAAAGAAGGCGAGCAAAATAAAGTGGCTTACCTTAATAATCTGGAGAATTATTTGCAAAATAAGTCTGATTACACCAAGATTGCAGCGCCTACCTCTGTAGGGATTGAAGAAGGTGGTCTGTTAAATAGTATAACCACAATTACAGGTTTAGCCATACAGCGTCAAAACTTAGAGAAGACAACACGTGAAGGCTCTATATTGTTGCGCCAATTAGACAGCCAAATTGATGCCGAGAAGAGTGTGGCTTTTGAATTGATAAAATCGACGAAACGCACTAGTAATTTACAATTAAATACTATTAATAATAGAATTGCCCGTTTTGAAGCAGAGCTATCTGATTTACCAGAAGAACAACAAGAGTATTTAAAGATTTTGCGCAAATTAGAATTGAATCAAGAGTCTTATGATATTTATTTGTCTAAGCGTTCTGAAGCTGCTATTGTAAAAGCAGCTAATGTTTCGGATATTTCAATGATTGATGAAGCTAAAGATATCGGTGGCGGTAAAATAGGCCCAAATCATTCTTTAAATTATATGATGGCACTTATGGTAGGTTTTTTTATACCATTGTTTATCATTTTTGTCCGCTTTTTATTAGACAATACCATTCATGGATCAGATGAAGTAGAGCGCATCTCTAAGATTCCTATCATTGGGCTTATTGGCAAGTATAAGTACAAAAATAATTTGGTGTCTTATGAAAAACCCAAATCTGCAGGTGCAGAATCGTTTAGGTCTATCCGATCAAGCTTGCAATTTTTATACATTAATCAAAACTATAAACCAGAAGATGGACGGACCTTAATGCTCACCTCTTCGGTAAGTGGCGAAGGGAAAACCTTTTGTTCTATTAATATTGCTACAGTATATGCCTTATCTGGTAAAAAAACCATCATTTTAGGTTTGGATTTGCGAAAGCCTAAGATTTTTGGCGATTTTAATATCACCAACGATTTTGGAATGGTCAATTATTTAATTAATGATAAAACCTTATCTGAGGTCACTAACCATACACATATTGAAAACTTGGACGTTATAACTTCAGGGCCCATACCACCAAACCCTTCTGAGTTGTTAATGAGTGATCGTATGGAAGATTTAATGGTGGTTTTAAGAAAAGAATATGATATCATTATTTTAGATACACCGCCAATGGGTCTGGTTACAGATGCTTTGCAGCTTACCAAATATGCCGATGCCACTATTTTTATGATCCGTTTAGACTATACCAAAAAAGG